>JAHFCD010000563.1 GCA_023249695.1 Elusimicrobiota bacterium | reverse complement strand
TGACGCACGGGATCAGCGCCCGGGCGGAGGCCGTCTCCTCCCGCATGCCGCTGGCGACGATCGTCTCGGCGCGGGTCGACTTCCATACGACGGCTTCTCCGAGCGCACTGGCCCGCGCCAACCAGATCCTCATCGTCCTTATCGTCTTCGCGATCGGCTTCCTGCTGCATCCCTTCGGAGGCCTGATCGCGGCGCTGGCCGCCGCCGTGCTGTGGCGCTCGACCTACGATCTCAATCTCTATCCGGAAACGGGCTACCAGATCCTCGTCCTGCTGTCGGCCGGTCTGCTGATTTGGCGCGCGCGCGCGCCTTCTACGGCCCGAACCGCCCTGTTCGCGGCGTCCCTCGGCGCGACCTTGCTCTGGCGCTCGCCGCTGGCGTTCTTCGCGCCCGCGCTGGCCCTTTACGAATGGGCTTTCGAGCATCGCTTTTCCTTCAAGGCCTGCCGGAAGCAGGCCGCGATCCTGTGCCTCGTCCCGTACCTATTCCTCACGCCCTGGATCGCCATGAACTGGACGATTCACCGCCGGCTCGTGATCTTCGAGCAGGGCACCGCGAACGCCAACATCGTGACCGGCGCCTTGGGGCTCGTGCAGAGCGTCGAGGGGGACCTCGACACCCTCGTCGACGAGCCGATCGACACGACGGACACCGGCGCCGTGCTGGGCTGGGCGATCCGGCAGGTGCTCCATCATCCGCTGCGCTTCGCCGGCGCGTATGCCCGGCGCGTGAGGTACGCGCTCGCGCCTCATCCGCTGCTGGCCCTGTTCGCGGCCGCGGGGCTCTGGGTGTTCCGCAGGCGGCGCGAGCACCGGGCGTTGGCGCTGCTGGCGGCGTACTTTCTCGCCATTCACTGCTTCATGTCCGTGGAGGACCGCTACTTTTGGCCGCTGTGGCCGCTGCTCGCCTTGCTCGCGTGCTCCTTGCCCGCGGGCGCGCGGGCGGGGGACCAGCCGGAGCCGGACTCGCCGGAATACCGCTTCGCGGCGTTGGTTCTCAACGGCGCGCTCGCGCTCGTCTTAGCGCTCTGCCTCCACGCCCATTGGCTTCTCTTCTCCTTCGCGAGCCTGGCCCGCCAGGGGCGGGGGGATCACGAGCAGCAGCTCAACGACGCGCTGCTCGCGCACCCCGACGACGCCTGGCTGCTCGCCGAGCGCAGCGGCGCGCGATTCGGCCGCGGCGACATGGCCGGCGCGGCGGGGGACTTTGCCCGGGTCCTCCCGCTCGAGCCGGACAGCCCCAAAGCGCGCCTTCAGCAGGCCCGCGTGTCGGCTCTGATGGGGAAGACCGGCCTTATCCTGTCCTGGAGCCCGCCCGCCGGCCTCCAGCAGGATCTCCAGCTTCAAATCGACGCCGACATCCTCATGGCGTGCGCGTATCTTCAGCTCGGCCGCGGGCGCGAGGCGTTGGAGCGCCTGACAGCGGCCCGGGAAAAGTTCGGCGCCCGGAACATCCTGGTGAGCGGGCCGCAGGGCGAGCGCGAGAAGCGGGTGCTCGAAAAGCTGCGCGCCTCCGACAGCGGGTTCGTCGGCCATTGCGGCCAGCTGCAGGGGCCGCGGCCGGCCGCGGAGAAGCTCGCGCTCAACAAAGCGCTGGCCGAGCTCATGCCGGATTCGTGCGACGTCTGGATCCAGCGCGCCCGGCTCGCGGCGGAGGCGGGCCGGCGCGACGAGGCGCTGACGGCGCTCGCGCGCGCGGGCGCATTGAAGCCCAATCTTTCCGCGAAGCGGCGCATGCTGGACGCCTATCGCGATCTGAAGACATTCGATCAAGCCTTCACGCTTCTCGAGGACCTCTCGGCGCGCCGGCCCGGAAACGCCGGAATATGGGTCGAGCTGGCCGAGGTCGCGTCGGAGGCCGGCGACCCGGAAAAAGCGCGGTCTGCCCTCTCGCGCGCGGAGGGCTTGAGCCCCGACGAGGACGAGCGCCTGCGAATGGCCGTCGCCTATGGCGCCTTGAACGATCCCCGGCGGGCGTTCGCTCTCCTGGACGCCCTGTCCCGAAGCGCCCCGCGCAAGGCGGAGGTCTGGATCGAGCGGGCCGTGCTCGAGGCGCGAACGGGCGCGCGCGACGCGGCGCTCGTCTCCGCCGGCCGGGCCGAGGCCGCGCGCCCCGCCGTCGCCGAGCAGCGGCGGCTTGCCGGGCTCTATCGCACGCTGGGGGCAT
>JAHFCD010000082.1:3886-7922 GCA_023249695.1 Elusimicrobiota bacterium | reverse complement strand
AGCCGGAGAGCGTCATGAAAAAGCAGGACAGCCGGAAGTCCCGCGACCAGGCCATGCCGGCCAGCGCGATCGCCATCCCCGCCGTGCCGGAGATGATTTCCGCCCCGACGCCGGCGGCCCTTCGTCGGCGCGCCAGGGCCAAGGCCCCGATCGTCGCCCCGAGGCCCGAAAAGGAGGACAGGATGCCGAGCCCCTTGACCCCGGAGCGCAGGACGCCCTCGGCGAACACCGGCAGCAAGGTGTACATCGGCAGGGCGGCCAGGCTGAAGACGACGAGCGCCAGCAGAACGAGACGGATCGGCTCGCTGCCGAAGGCGTAGGCCAGGCCGTCGCCGATCTCGCCCCATGGCCCGCCGCGCGGCTCGGCGGGAGGCGGCTGACGCACTCCGCGCATGGCCCGCAGCGCGAACAGCACGGCGACATAGCTGAGCGCGTTGATCGCGAAGCAGCCCGCCTCGCCCGCGTAGGCGATCGCGAGGCCCGCGAGCGCGGGGCCGAGAATGCGCGAGCCGTTGACGACGGTCGAGTTGAGCGCGATGGCGTTGTGGCGCTGGTCCACCGGCACCAGCTCGCCGATCAGCACCTGGCGCGCGGGCATGTCGAAGGCGTTGACGATGCCCATGCTCAGCGACAGCGCGAAGACCTGCCACACCTGGATATGCCCGCCCCAGGTCAGCAGCGCCAGCAAGGCGGCCTGGGCCATCGCCAGGAACTGCGTGCGCTTGACGAGGCGCAGATGGTCGGCGTGATCCACGGCGAAGCCGGCATAGAAGCCGAGCACGAACACCGGGAACTGGCCGACGAAGGCGACGAGGCCGAGCATGAGCGGGTCCCCGGTCAGGCGGTAGACGAGCCAGGCCTGGGCGGTGTTCTGCATCCAGGACCCGACCAGCGAGACGAACTGGCCGAAAAAGAAGAGCCGGAAATTCCGGTGCTTCAGGGCCGAGAACATATCTCTGAGGCGCGGTCGAGCAGGGCCGCCGCGCGCGGCGAAAGCGGTTTCGCGTCCAGCAGCTCGGCGAGCTGGGCCGGCGTGCGCGCGCCGAGCGTCGCCGACGCGATGAACGGCTTGCCCATGATCCAGCCGAGCGCCGCCTGGGCGCAGGTCGCGCCCTCGAGCGCCGCGACGCGCCTTAGGACCGACACGACGGCGGCACCCCGCTCGGGCGCGACATAAGGGAACGCGTCACGCGCCGCGCGCCGCCCCGCGGCCCCCGGCGCCGCGTACTTGCCGCTGAGCAAGCCTCCCGCCAGCGGGCTCCACGCGACCAGGCCCACCCCGTCGCGCACGGCGACCGGCACGAGGTCGTTCTCGGGAAACCGCGCGACGAGGCTGTACTGGACCTGGTCGAAGGCGAAAAGCCCGCCGGCGGCGGCGAGCTGCTCGCCGGAAAAGTTCGAGCAGCCGAGGACGCGGATCTTGCCGGCCTTGACGGCCCGGGCCAGCGCCTCGAGCGTCTCCGCGAGCGGCGTTCCGTGGTCCCAGCCGTGAGGCATGTACAGGTCGACGTGATCGGTTTTCAGGCGCTTGAGGCTGCCGTCGAGGGCCCGGGCGATCCAGCGCGCCGACAGGCCGCCGGTCGAGTCGTCGTCGAGGTCCATTTGGCCGAGAAGCTTGGTCGCGAGCAGCAAGCGGCTTCGCCGCTTTTTGAGTATGCGCCCGAGCATCTCCTCGGCGGCCCCGCGCCCGTAGATGTCCGCGGTGTCGATGAGGTTCACCCCCCGCTCGAGCGCCAGGTCTATCAAGGAAGACGCGGCATTGTCGTCGATCGCGCCGATCGCGTGCCAGTCGGCGCCGAAGTTCATCGTGCCGAGCGATAGGGCCGAGACGTGGAGGCCGGAGCGCCCGAGGGGATTCATCCGCACCCCGGCATTCTACCAAAGCCGGCGTCGCCGGTCCGTCGCGAAAGCTTTACGCGGCTTTCATGGCCGCGCCCGGGCCGTTTTGATAGCCTCGGCCTTCAATGATTCAAGGAGAATACCCCATGAAGACCATGATCGCTTCGGCGCTGTGCCTCGGCCTCCTGCTCGCGTCCGGCCGCGCGTTCGCGGCGAAGCCCTCCGCCAAAGCCTGCGCCGTCTCCGACGTCGCCAAGCTCAAGGAGCACCTCGAAAAACACGTGACCTATCCCGCGAAGGGCAAGACGATCAAGGAGGCGTGCAAGAAGGAAATGCCCGACGAATTCCCCAAGTCCGAGAAGACCTGCATCGCCAAGAAGCTCAAGAACAGCGTCGAGTACAAGAGCGCGGACGAGGTTCTCAAAGCTCTCGGCGTCGAA
Source organism: Elusimicrobiota bacterium (assembly GCA_023249695.1). Lineage (GTDB taxonomy): Bacteria > Elusimicrobiota > Elusimicrobia > UBA1565 > UBA9628 > GWA2-66-18. Next base: position 5,643 of record JAHFCD010000082.1, on the reverse strand, counting down.
TAGGGCCGAGCGTCAGTGCGGGCGCTTCTTGTAGTGCCCTTTGTGGTCGGGCTTGCGATGGTAGGGCGACGGAGGCCTCGCGGCGATCGACGGCAGGGGCACCGGCTTCGGCGCGTCCGCGAAGGTCTCCGGCGTGATCAGGCACAGGAAGCGGGAGATGATCTCCTTGAGATCCATCTCGTCGGTGGCTAATTCCCAATCGGGGCCGAGGAACTCGGCGGCGCGGAAATACTGGTCCTTCTCCTGGAAGGCGGCCAGGACCTTGGCCACCTTCTTCGCGCCGATCTCCTGCCGCGTCGGGATCTTGCCTTCCTTCATCCGGCTTTTCGTCATGTACTCGATGCGGGAGATCATGTGGCGGTTGGTCGGGCTGACGAGGCTGATCGCCAGGCCCGCCTTGCCGCTGCGCGCCGTGCGGCCGATTCGGTGGACGTACACGTCCATCTCGCGCGGGATCGAGTAGTTGATGACGTGCGTGAGCTCCTTCACGTCGAGCCCGCGCGAGGCGACGTCCGTGCAAATCAGCAGGCTGACCTTCTTCTCGCGGAAGGAGGCCATCGTGCGGTCGCGGTCCTGCTGGGTCTTGTCGCCGTGCAAAGTGTCGACCTTGTAGCCCCGATTGATCATGGCCTGCGCGACGTCCATGACGAGCGCCTTCGTCTGGCAGAACACGAGGCCGTAAAAGTCGTCGGCGGACTCGATGATCGAGACGAGCAGCTCGGGCTTGTCCGACTCCCGCGCGAGATAGTAGATCTGCTCGACGGTCGAGGACAGCATCTCGCCGCGGTTGATCTGCACCTGCTTGGGCTTGCGCAGGTAGGTGTCGGCCACGCGCCGGACGCCCGGGCTCATCGTCGCCGAGAACAGCCAGATGTGACCGGTCTCGCGCGGCGTCGCCTTCAGGATTTTCTCCAAATCCTCCTTGAAGCCCATCGAGATCATCTCGTCGGCCTCGTCGAGGATGACGGTCTTGACGTTCGCGAGCTTCAGCGCGCCGCGGTCGATGAGGTCAATGATGCGCCCCGGGGTGCCGACGACGATCGCGGCGCCGTGCTTGAGGCCCTCGAGCTGGGCGGAGTAGCTCGTGCCGCCGTAGATCGGGACCGCCTTGACGCCCTTGTGCTTGCCGAATAACGTGATCTGCCCGGAAACCTGGACCGCGAGCTCCCGCGTCGGGCAGAGGATCAGGCCCTGGACGTGCTTCTTGGCCGCGTCGATGCGCTCGAGAAGCGGAATCCCGAACGCCGCGGTTTTGCCGGTGCCGGTCGCGGCCTGGCCGATGAAGTCCGTCGGGGCGCCCAGAAGGATCGGCAGCGCCTGCTGCTGGATCTCCGTGGGCGCGCTATAGCCCAATTCCGCGATCGCGCGGGCGAGCGGGGCGCTCAGCTTCAAGTCGTCGAATGATTTCACTCCCTAGATTCTACACCTTTACTCGAGACTTGACAGGACTCGCCGCGCGTTCCATAATGAAGAGGACCATGGAAGAGACTCCCCCGCCTTCGCCGACGTTCGCCTCCGTCCTGAAGACCAAGCTCAAGGAGCCCCGCACGTTCCTCATCATCGCCGTCTCGCTGGCGCTCGGCGCGGCCGGCGCGGGAGTGGGCTGGATGGTCGTCATCAAGCCGGCGCGCGCGATCGCGAACATCCGCTACCAGTCGCATCTCTGCCTGATGCAGCTCTACGATCTGCAGATGAGCTACCGCGGCGCGCACGGCGCCTTCGCCAACGATCTCGACACCCTTCTGGCCTCCGCGCCC
>JAHFCD010000082.1:0-3876 GCA_023249695.1 Elusimicrobiota bacterium | reverse complement strand
ACGCCAACCGCTTCCGCCTCGAAGCCAACATCCTCGATCCGGAGCGCACCGCGGTCAAGATCCGAGGCCCGCTCAGCGGGCGCTGACGGGAGGCCGGCTTGTCCTCGTTCCGCCTTCGCTCCTCGTTCAAGCCCGCCGGAGATCAGCCCGACGCCATCTCCACCTTGATCTCGCGCATCAAGGAGGGCGCCCCCGCCCAGACCCTGCTCGGCGTCACCGGCTCGGGCAAGACGTTTGCTATCGCAAACGTGATCAATAGGCTGAACCGGCCGACCTTGGTGCTTTCCCCCAACAAGGTCCTCGCCGCCCAGCTGTACGCCGAGTTCAAGTCCTTCTTCCCCGATAACGCCGTCGAATTCTTCATCTCCTACTACGACTACTACCAGCCCGAGGCGTACGTCCCCTCGAGCGACACCTACATCGAGAAGGATTCCTCGGTCAACGACCGCATCGACCGGCTTCGCCTGAAGTGCACGACCTCCCTGCTCGCGCGCAAGGACGTCCTCGTCGTCGCTTCGGTGTCCTGCATCTACAACATCGGCTCGCCCGAAGCCTACGAGAACCGCACGGTCCCGCTCGAGGTCGGCTGGAAGGTCACGCGCGACGAGCTGGTCAAGCAGCTCGTCGAGGTGCACTACGAGCGCAACGAGATGGAGTTCGTGCGCGGAAAGTTCAGGATGAAAGGCGGCGTCGTCGACATCTTCCCCGCCTACATGGAGACCGCCCTGCGCGCGACGCTCGACGACGAGGGGGTGACGTCCCTGATCGAGTTCGACCCGCTGACCGGCGTCAAGATCAAGGACCTCACGCGCGAGTGGGTCTATCCCGCGAAGCACTTCGTCACCGGCGGCCCGGAACGCGAGCGCGCGATCGCCGCCATCGAAGGAGAGCTCGGCGAGCGCATGGCCTGGTTCAAGGCGCAGGGCAAGCTGCTCGAGGCCCAGCGCCTCGAGCAGAAGGCCCGCTACGATCTGGAGATGCTCCGCGAGATGGGCTTTTGCCACGGCATCGAGAACTACTCGCGGCATCTCTCCGGCCGGCCGGCCGGAGAGAGACCTTATTGCCTCATCGACTTTTTCCCCAAGGACTACCTGCTCGTGGTGGACGAGTCCCACGTCGCGATCCCGCAGATCGGCGGCATGTACGAGGGTGACCGCTCGCGCAAGCAGACGCTCATCGATTTCGGCTGGCGCCTGCCCTCCGCGCTCGACAACCGCCCGCTCAAGTTCGCCGAGTTCGAGAAGCTCGCCGGCCAGACCGTGTTCGTCTCCGCCACGCCCGGCCCCTACGAGCTCAAGAAGACCCAGGGCGAGATCGTCGAGATGGTCGTGCGCCCGACCGGGCTCGTCGACCCGGAGACGATCATCCGGCCGTCCGAGGGCCAGCTCGAGGACCTGATCGTGCGCCTGCGCGACCGCGCCGCGAAGAAGGAGCGGGCGCTGATCACGACCCTGACCAAGCGCACCGCCGAGGATCTTTCCTCGTTCCTGGCGACGAAGGGCCTCAAGGTCCGCTACCTGCATTCCGACATCGACTCGCTCGAGCGCATCCAGATTTTGCAGGACTTAAGAACGGGCATCTTTGACGTGTTAGTCGGCATCAACCTCCTGCGCGAGGGCCTCGACCTGCCCGAGGTGTCGCTCGTCGCCATTCTCGACGCGGACAAGGAGGGCTTCCTCCGGTCCGAGACGACCCTGATCCAGATCTCGGGCCGCGCCGCGCGCAACGTCGGCGGCCAGGTCATCCTCTACGCCGACACGATCACCGGCTCGATGAAGCGGGCGCTCGACGAGATGGACCGGCGCCGCGTGAAGCAGCTCGCCTACAACAAGAAGCACGGCATCACTCCGAAGACCATCGTGAAGGCGATCGCGGAACTCGAGGAGTTCCAGAGCACCGCCAAGCGCGAGGGCCTCATGCTGCTGCGCGACGGCGACGCGCCGTTGTCGGCCAAGGAGCTGCCGACGATCATCGCCGACGTCGAAACCCGCATGCGCGCCGCGGCCGACTCGCTCGACTTCGAGGCCGCCGTCCTCCTGCGCGATCAGCTCTTCGAGCTGAAGTCCATGTCCGCCAGCCGTCCCGCGGCCGCGCGCGCGAAGAAGAAGCGCTAGCCGCTCTTTGTTGTAGAATCGGCGCACGACGCCGTCACAGGAGAGCCATGCTGAACATCGGTTATTTCAAGGGACAGCCGACGGACTACGTCATCAAATACTCGGGCGGCTCCGTCGCCAGCGAAGGGCCGGGCCTCGCTTTCTACTTTTGGCAGCACAAGACGCAGATCGTCGCCGTGCCCACCGCCAGCGCCGACGCCAGCTTCGTCTTCAACGAGGTCGCCGGCAACTTCCAGACCGTCACCATCCAGGGCCAGCTCACCTATCGCATCGTCAATCCCAAGGTGGTGGCCGAGCGCTTGAACTTCGCCGTCGATCCGGTTCGGCGCGCCTTCCTATCGAAGGATCCCGAGCAATTGGCGCAGCGCATCATCAACCTCGTGCAGATGGAGACGCGCCGACAGGTGCTGGAACGCCCCCTCGAGGACGCCCTGCGCGAGACGCAGGCCATCGCCGCCGGCGTGCTGGAGCGCGTTCAGAAAGGGAACCTGCTCCAGAACATGGGCGTGGAGCTGCTCAACGTCTACATCCTGGCCGCCAAGCCGACCCCGGAGGTGGGCAAGGCGCTCGAGGCCGAGCACCGCGAGAATCTCCTGCGCCGCGCGGACCAGGCGATCTACGCCCGCCGCGCCGCCGCGGTCGAAGAGGAGCGTAAGATCAAGGAAAACCAGCTGGCGAGCGACATCGCCCTGGAGGAAGGCCGCCGGAAGTTCATCGATCTGCAGGGCGAGAACGCCACGCAGGAAGCCGAGAACCGCGGCAAGGCCCTGGAGAAGGAAGCCTCCTACCAGGCCAAGGCCCTCGCCATGCAGCTCGGCTCATACAAAGGCTTCGACGCGAAGACCATCCTCGCCCTCGGGATCAAGGATTTGGGCGCCAACGCGGCCCGCGTCGGCAGCCTGAACATCACCACCGAGCTCCTGGCCGGCCTTTTAGATGCCAAGCACGGCTAGCGTCGAACAGGTCGTCGTCGTCACCCGCAAGACCGCGCTCGAGGAGCTCGTCGAGCGCTTCAACACGCGGGAGCAGGCGCGATTCTACCTCGAGCACATGGGCGCCTCCTTCGAGGAATACGAGGCGGCCCACGAGACCTATCTCGCGGCGGCGGCGGCCCTGCGCGCCGCCCTCCCGGGCGGCCTGCGCGCTCAGTTCATCGAACGCGCCTTCCTGCCGAACTTCAGCTTCAACGAGAAGGACCTGATCGTCGCCATGGGCCAGGACGGCCTCGTGGTCAACACGGCGAAGTACCTCTCCGGCCAGCCGCTGCTCGCGTTCAATCCCGACCCGGCGCGGGTCGACGGCGTCCTGATCCCGTTCCAGATGGCGGACGCCCCGGCGGCGCTGGCGCAGGCCGCCGCCGGGCGACTCCCCTCGCGCCGCATCTCGATGGCGAAGGCCTCGCTGAACGACGGCCAGTGCCTCTACGCGGTCAACGACCTCTTCATCGGCGCGCGCACCCATGTCTCGGCGCGCTACCGCGTGCGCCTGGGGAAGGCGTCGGAGCGGCAGTCCTCCAGCGGCATCATCGTCTCCACCGGCACCGGTTCCACGGGCTGGCTGCGCTCCGTCGTCGCGGGAGCCGCCGGCGTCCTGGCTCAAGCCGCGCCCGACCCGCAATTCGACTGGGAATCCGAGGAGCTCGTCTTCAGCGTGCGCGAGCCCTTCGTCAGCCGCACCTCGACGGCGGACCTCGTCTTCGGGCGGATCCGCCCCGGCGAGAATCTGGAGCTCGTTTCCGAGATGCCCCAGAACGGGCTGATCT
>JAHFCD010000562.1 GCA_023249695.1 Elusimicrobiota bacterium | reverse complement strand
CGCACAAGGTACACGGACCACTCTTTAGGGGTTTTCACGCGACCCAATCCTAGCAGACCTACAGGCGCCAGTCCAGAAGGACGGGGATGGGTCTTTGGGCCTATTTTATGTTGGGCCCGTAGGCCCATGCGGACCCATGAAGAAAGGCCTATCCTCGCGGTGTGAAGATCCTAGGAGGCGCCCTCGCCCTCCTGTTGGCCGCGGGTTCGCCGTCTCGGGCGGGCCTCCCGGACGCCGCGTGGCCTTCCGTCGTTCCCGCCCCGATGTCCGCGGTCCCGGCCTTCGCCGCGCTGCCCCCGGTGCCGGTCGTCGTGTTCAAGGGCTTGTCGATCAAGGGCGTCCAGTTCAGCCGCACCGACCGCATACCGCCGGCGCTCGTCGCGGCGATCGACAGGACCGACAAGACTTTGCTCCTCGCGGTCTACGACCTGCGCCTGGGCGAGGTCGCCGAGGCGATCCTGCGCGCGAAGGCGCGCGGCGTCGCGGTCCGCCTCATCTACGACCAGAGCCACACCGTCCCCGCGTCGCCGACCGCCGGCGCCGGCCCGTCGCCCGAATACCAGAGCCTGCTCGACGGAGGCGTGCCCGTGCGCATCCTCAAGGGCGGAGGCTCGTTCGGGATCATGCATCACAAGTTCGCGGTGTTCGACGGCCAGCTGCTCGAGACGGGGTCCTTCAACTGGACGCGGGCGGCCGACGACAAGAACTTCGAGAACGCGGTGTTCAAGACGGACGCGGCGCTGATCGACGGCTACACCCGAAACTGGGAGTGGATGTGGGCGCTCGCGCGGGCCCCCGGCGCCGCGGCGGAGCAGCCCGCCGGGGCGGGCTTCGGGGCCCCGCCCGCCGACCCGCTCAAGCCGGTCGCCTTCGCCGGCGGCCATTACCCGCGCTACGCGTTTTCGCCGCAGGGCGGCGTCGAGGACCTGCTCGTGGACGCGCTCGGACGCGCGCGGCGGACGATCGACGTCGCGATCTTCAGCCTCTACTCGCAGCGCGTCGTGGACGCGCTGATCGCGGCCAAGGACCGGGGCGTCGTCGTGCGCGTCGCCGCCGACGTCTCGCAGTCGCGCCGCTCCCAGCCGATGCTCGCGCTGTCGAACTCCGGCGCCGGGCTGCGCCTGAGCTCCGGCCGCGGCGGGGCGGGCGTCCTGCATCACAAGTACGCGCTCGTCGACGGGGCCCTTCTGATGAGCGGCTCCTACAATTTCTCCCAGAACGCCGAGCTGTACAACTTCGAGAACGACCTGTTCACGACCGCCAAGGGCGAGGTCGCCGCGTTCGGCGCCGAGTTCGCCGCGGTCTGGGCGCAGGCCCACGCGCCCTCGCCCGACGAACTTCCCGCCCCGAAAAGCTTATAATCGCGGGATGAATCTCGCGCGGGAATGGACCGTTTTCGCCGGCGCGCTGTTCGCGCTGATGGGCGTCTCGTTGGCCTCGGCCGCGCGGCGCAACGCCGAGGACGCGCTGTCCTGGGAGCGGCAGTGGCGGACCGCCGTCGGCGCGCCCGAGCCCGCCCGCGACGAGGAGCCGCGCCGCCGGCGGCTGGTGCGGGCCTACCGTCTCGGCGGCATTCTGTTCGCCGCGGCCGGCCTCGTTTTGCTCTTTTTCGCGGCGACCGGCCGCGCGCCGATCGCGGTGCGCGAGCCGGGCCGGGAGTCCCTGTTCGGGGGAATCTTCTTCACGGCTTGCGGCGCTGTCCTGGCGATCAACGGCTGGCTGCGCCGCGGGCGGCGCGCGCCGCGCTTCCTGGAAGGCGAGTTGCTCGCCGAGGACGCGCCGCTTCCGCCCGGAGAGCGCGTCGCGGCCGCGTGCTCTCGCGTGATGATCGCCTTGCTTTTCGCCTTCGGCCTGCGTCTGCTGCTGGCGGGCCCGCGATGAGCCCCGAGGCGGTCTGGGCGCTGACCGTGATCCTGATGCTCGCCGGCATAGCGGGCTCGGTCTTGCCCGCCCTGCCCGGCGCGCCGCTGATCCTCGTCGCCGCGATCCTGCATCGCTGGCTTCTTCCCGGCTCCGTCTCGCTCTGGACGATCGGGGCGCTCGTCGTCCTGTCCGCCGCGACCGTCGTCGTGGACGCGGCGTGCGGCGTCCTCGGCGTCCGGCGCTTTGGCGGAGGACGCTGGGCGATGCTCGGCGCCGGAGCCGGCGCCGCGGTCGGTCTTTTCTTTG
>JAHFCD010000561.1 GCA_023249695.1 Elusimicrobiota bacterium | reverse complement strand
CCTTCCCCGGGAAGGGCCCTCTGCCTCCGCCGTCGCCGTCACCTCGACGCCGCCAGGCCGACCCGTTCGAGGCCCACCGCCTTCGTCGCGTCGACCTCGTAGTACGAGTTCTCGCTGTACGGAAGCTCCTTGTCGAGGAAGTTCCTGACCCGGTCGACCGACTCCGCCTCCCAGAGGCAGACGGCCGATTTCATTTCCTTGTCCGGGAGGAATAAGTCCGCTCGAAGGTCTTTGGGAAGATGCTTGGTCAATTCCATGCCCTTCTCGAAGAACGCCTTCGCGTCCCGGATCTGATGCTTCACCACGATGTACATGGGAATCACCTCCATAGGATTACCACGCAACATTTTGGCCCGGGCCGGCTCGTGCCCGGCGCCCTCGCGCGCCTAGGCGTCGCGGCGGACGCTCGCGTACCGCAAGAGCGCGCGCGGGGCGAAGCCGAGGCGCTCGTAGAGCGCGATCGCGCGGGCGTTGTCGGCGCGGACGTGGAGGAACGGCGTCTCGCCGCGGGCGCGGACGCGCGCCGCGACCTCGCTCATCAGCGCGCCGGCGAGGCCGCGCCCCAGGAAGTCGGGATGCGTGCACACGGCGCTGAGCTCGGTCCAACCGGGCACGCGGAGGCGCTCGCCCGTCATCGCGGCGAGCCGTCCGTCCACGCGGATTCCGAGAAAGACGCCGAGCTCGCGCGTCCGCGCGTCGAACGGCCCCGGCTTGGTCAGCCGGGCGAGCGCGACCATCTCGGGGACGTCCGCGTCGCCGAGCTCGAGGAAGCCGTGCGCGGGCGCGCCGATCGCGCCGCCCGCGTGCGCCATCTGGAGAAGGGGGATCTCCTGGAGGACGGTCCAGCCGGGGCCCGGCGCGGCGGACGCCTCGAGGAAAAGCCCGGCCGCGCCGCCCGGTTCGACCAAGGTCGCCAGCGCGTCGTACCCCGCCCGCGTCGGCTCCGCGAGGCCCGCGAGCGGGCTCACCTCGGGGAGGAAGCGGCGCGCGGCGCCGGCGCTCCGCGCGAAGCGGGCGTGGCTCGTGCCGAGGGATTTCCAGATCGGGTTGTCGAGCGGATGCATGGGGGCGGCTTTGGTCGGATCGCGGCCTGGAAATTCCTACTTCGTCAGCTCGAGGGACGGGCTGCCGGCTTCGGGCCGGGCGAGGACCGGGACGGCCGCGAGCGCCGCGCCGTAGCAGAAATAAGCCTTATTGGGCAGCTTCCAGAGAGTCTTCCAGTCCTTCTGCATCATCTCCTCATGGTCGTAGAAATCGGGGAGCGTATAGGCCCGCCCGTAGTTCTTCACGCCGAAGTCGAGGGCCGCCATGATCATGAATTTGCTGTAGTGCGCGAACTCCGGGTCGCAGGCATGCGTGAACATCTCGTACTGGTGAGGCAGCGCGCCTCCGATGTAGACGCCGATGAGGCGGTCCTTCACGTAGAAGGAGAGCGGCATGGCCAGGGGGCTGGAAGCGAAGAACGAACGGAAGCCCTCGGCGAAATCGAGCAGCCAGCTGTCCTCGAAGGTGCCGCGGCTCCAGGCGAGGTAGTCGTCCCAGCGCGACAGGTCGATGTGCCCCGGCCGCACGGTCACTTCCGCGGCGCACTTCTCCTGGTAGGCGCGCAGGGGCTTGAAGCGCTTGGTCTTCAGCGCCTTGGAGAGGTGGGTCAGGACGTCCTCCTCGAGCCAGTGATGGTAGGGCAGGCCTTCTTTGAGCGCGTAGCCGGGCACCTCCGTCTCGGCGCTGAAGTCCGAACCGGGGATGAGCTTATCGATGAAGGAAAGGTCTCGAGGAAGCCCGAACACGCAATACGACGGGGCCACCAGCCAACGCATCACCTCCCGGTCGAAGTAGGTGAGGAACTTCCCGTCCACGCAGTACATCGGCACGCTGCCGATGAAATGGCGGGCGAACTCGGGATGAAAGGCCATAGTGTGGCCGCTGAGAGCGGTCAGATCGTCGACGGACTCGACTCGCTTGTACTCTTTGGGAAGGGCGTCCGTATCCGTAAGGGGCATGCCCGTATATTGTAGCAGGCGTGTCGCGCTTCAGCGCTCAGCCCGCCAGGTCTGGAGCCGGCGCTCGTTTCCGTTACTTCCCCGTCGCCAGCGGGAAATCCATGCCGCGCGAGTCGATGACCGGGTATTGCGCTTGCGCCCGGTACTTCTGGCTGATGTCGGGAAGC
>JAHFCD010000560.1 GCA_023249695.1 Elusimicrobiota bacterium | reverse complement strand
TAGCAGGCGCGGGTCGACCTGGAGACGATCGCTGCCTCGGACCACCGGCCGGCGGCCCTTGTACTCCTCGATGGTCAGGTACACGCCGGCGCGGTAGAGACGTCGGAGCGTGCCCTCCAATCCCTCCTGGCGCACCAATCGCTCGAGATCGCCCGGTTCACAACCCGCGCGTTTGAGGAGCCAGAGGTACGGACTCCGGGAGTACCCGTACACGGCCGCGCGCACGAGGGCCAGCCAGGACGCGTCCCTCGTCTCGAGGCGATGCCGCTGCGCCGCCAGGGACGACTCCAGGGTCAGGCGGTGGCGAAGGTACCGGGGCAGCGCCGTGGCCAGGACGGCAGCGGCGCTCGCGCTCTCGAGCGCGTCCTGAGCGGCGGACCACGCGGGGGTCAGGACGGCCTCAGCGCTCGTGACGCGATCGACCCGCCGAAACAGAGGTGCCGACGCGCATCGCTCACGAACACCTCCATGGGGCCTGCCCTCGGCCCGCGCGGAGTGTAGCCTGCGCCGGACCGCACGGCAACCGTCCCGGGGTCGGATTGGCGTTGACGCTCGTGCTGGAAAAAGGAGAAGGCCATCACCTCGGTCGGCCGCTTGGACTAAGATAGCGGGCAATGGACTGGCTGAGGGGCGAGCAATTGGACCGAAATGTCACAAGCGACCAGGAGGATCCATGACCAAGACCGCGTTCATGCGGAGTGTCGTCGTAGCCGCCTTTGCGATGTCGTGGGCCGGCTCGGCGATGGCTCAGACGCCAAGCAGCCCTATGGCCGCCCAGCCCGGCTTCAAGCCGACGAGCTTTTTGGCGCCGACCAAGGCGACCTGGGAAAGCACTCGCACGCTGGTCCTCGGAATCGCCGACAGCGTGCCGGAAGACAAGTACGACTTCAAGCCCACCCCGGCCGTGCGAAGCTTTCGGGAGATCCTCATTCACCTGATCGGGGAAAACTACACGTTCTTCAGCAGGGTCTCCGGCGAGAACCTTGGCAGCAACGCCCGCTTCGACACGCTCAAGAGCCGCGCGGAGATCATGAAGGCGCTCCGGGAAAGCTACGATTACGGCGCCCGCGTGTGGGAGGGGCTCACGGAAGAAAAGGCCCTGGAAATGGTGGCGGGGAGGGGCGGCCAGCAAGTCCAGCGCTGGGCTGCCATCCTCGGAGTGATCCAGGACAACATGAACCACTACGGCAACCTGGTCGTGTACCTCCGCCTCAACGGGATCGTGCCGCCGCGGAGCGCTTCGCGCAGTTGACGGCGACGCCGTCACGCTCGACCTCGCGCTCACGCCGTAAGGCGGCGGCCCTGCGAGTGGCGGTCGGCCTCTTGATCCTCTGCGCGCCGGCGGCGGCTTCCGACGTTGACATGTCGCGGCCCGAAGGACACCCGCGGGAGCGGTTTCCCTTGGCGGTCTACGTCGCCCCCGTGGCCGATTCAGTGCAGGAGACTGCCGTCGAGCGCGCGGTGGAGGACTGGAACGTGGTCTTCCGGAGCGCGCTGGGGCCCGCGGCCTTCCGCTGGGCCGCGCGCGCGGACGAAGCGGCCGTCCTCATCGCGCTCGCGCCCAGGACCTCGCCCAAGTTGATGGGGGAGACCGAGATCGGCGCCGACGACAAGGGGGTGATAGAGCTCCCGGTCCGCATTACGCTTCTCGAGCCCACGGCGCGTGGGCAGACGCCGCGCGAGACGCTTCTCTACGAGGTGACGGCCCACGAGCTGGGCCACGCCCTCGGGCTGCCGCACACCAGCGAGCCGCGATCCATTATGTGCTGTGTGTGGGGCAGCCTCGATTTCAAGGATCCCGCCGTGCGGACGGCCTATATCGAAGGGCGGCGACATCCGGATCTCGGATCGGTCTCGGCCCAGGTCACGGCGCACTACAAGGCATTCTGGAAATAGCCTTGGGAGACCTGTCGTTTCGGCTAATATGAGCGGCGTCGCGCCCGCGCCGGGACGCTATTCCAAGAGAGACGGCCCGCATAGCTCGGAGGGGATATGCCAGAAGCACCGCCGCCTGTCGTCGACGAGTCCGTGCGCCTGGCGGACGGGCGGCTCTCCTTCGCGGCCCTCGCCAAGCGTCACGATGTACGCATGCGCGCCACGCATGGAATTCTGCTGGCGCTCGACATGGAGTCGCTCGACGACATGCAGCGCATCGTCGAGCGCATGAGCGCGGTTGAG
>JAHFCD010000559.1 GCA_023249695.1 Elusimicrobiota bacterium | reverse complement strand
CAATACGTTTGAGATCGTCGCCGAAGGCGACGATCCTGGCCGCCCCCCGCGGGGGCGGCCATTCCGTTGGGGGGCAATGCAGTTGAAGCCGTATTATCCGACTACTTGCTCAAGTTCCTAGTACAGCTTCAGGTCGGGATCGGCGGCGCGCAGCTGAGGCGTCTGCTCGCGGTTCTGACGCCGCATTGCTTATCGCGACGCCGCTCTCGTGCTTCCAACAGTGGAAGTCCAGATGACCGCCAACGTTGGGGGTAATGAGGACGAGTCCGGGAAGATGGAGGGAGGACTCAGCCCTTGACCGGCGGGTGTTCCCCGGACATACTCGCGAGGATGGATCTTTTGTGCGACGTGGCGTGGGACGGCAAGGGCGATTTTTCCGCCTGGAAAAAGGAGATCCTCGCCGCGTTGGCGGATAAGCTTCGCGCCCGGTTCGCGGGCTTCGGCGAATCGGTGCATCTGGGGCCGGTGAACCTGCAGGTGCGTCGGGGAAGAACCTGGGGGTTCGACCTGTGGCTGTCGCCGCGCAAGGGAGGGGCGGGAGCGCCCCAGCTCAAGCTCGAATACGCCTGCCGCCTGATCGACGACTCCTTGGGGCCCGGCGTCGCTCTGACCGCGCTGGTCATGATTGCCGCCGCATGCTATTGGGTCCGCTCCCTGGTGCGCACGAGCTCCCACCTCATCGCGGCGGACCTCGCGCTCGTCGTCTTGGGCCCGGTGCTGCTGGGGTTCGCGGTGCTGGCCCTTTGGATCGGGTGCGTCTCGCAGCTGGCCAAGCGCTTCGGCTCGCCGCCCGTCCCCGCCGAGTTCGAGCGCCTCATGGAGGAGGTCCGCGGGTTCGTGCGGCAGCGCGACCTCGGCCTTCCGGCGGATTACGCCCCGGCCGCCGCGACGGTCGTCCGAAAGCACATACGGCCGAAGCTCGGCGAGGAGATCGTCTTCGCGAGCGCGCTCACCGAGCAGGAATGGCTCAAGCGGATTCAAGACGAGTATCCGAAGACCTTCCACATTCTGCCGATGAGGCTCGAGGTCGCCGCGGAGACGGTCTTTCTCTTCGTTCCTGGCATCCGCCCCGACCCGCTGAAAAGCGCTTTTTACGGGCGCCTCGAGAAGAACGCCGCCGGCGGCGTCATGCTCCGGGGCCGGTTCAAGATCCGGCCGCCGATGGCTCTGCTGCTGGGGGGGCTGGCCTCCTTCGGCGTGTTCATCCTCGGGACGCTCTGCTGGGAGAAGCCGGGGACCCTGTACCAGCCGGTGCTGGCCGTCGCCGCCCTCTATGCTTTCTACCGTTTCGCGGTCTGGATCGACGGCGACAACCGCGAGGAAATCTCCTGCCTGCTTGAAACGGCCTCATGAAACGGTCTACACTCCCCCTATGAATACGCTGCGGCTCGCCGTGCTCTCCATCGTGATCGCGGCGCCTCGGGCGGCGTCGGCGAAGGACATCCATCTCAAGCCCGACGGCACCGGCGACTTCGCCAACGTTCAAGCCGCCATCGACGCGGCCTCGTCCGGAGACCGGATCCTGCTCGCCGCCGGCACCTATCCCGAGCACGTCGTGATCAAGGACAAGAACGACCTGGCCTTGATCGGCGAGGGCGGGGTCACCTTGGCGACCGATGACGGCGGCGCCGACGTCATCGCGCTCTCCGGCGTCAAGCGCGTCCTCCTTAAGAACCTGCACGGCGTGCATACGTCTCCCGGCTGCGACAACCCGGTCGTCAGCATCAACGCGTCCGAGGACGTCACCGTCGAAGGCTGCGACCTCAACGGTTCGGGCACCGGCGGCGTCGTCGCCCGCGCCTCGACCCACCTGAAGATCCTCGGCAACCATATTCACAAATGCACCTGGATCGGCCTGATGTTCAGCGAGGTCACCGACTCGGTCGTGCGCGGCAACCTCATCGAGGGAAACGCCGGGGGCGTCGAGCTGTCCGGCGTTTCCGGCATCGAGCTGGCCGCCAACACGGTGGCTCGCAACGCGAACGCCGGACTCAAGCTCGAGGCGGTCAAATCCGTCAGCGTCGGCGGCAATGTCGTCGCTTTCAACTCGTTCAGCTGGGGCGGCGGAGCCGGCGGCATCAGCCAGGACGACAAATCCTCGGTGGCCTACGCGCGCAACTGCGTCTTCGGGAACACCCATAAAAAGGATCCGTCTGATTTTTCCGGGCTGACGCCCGG
>JAHFCD010000558.1 GCA_023249695.1 Elusimicrobiota bacterium | reverse complement strand
CGCTCGCCGGAAGTCCTCGGCCTCGGACAGGTCCGCGCGAAGCGCGCGCGGGGCCAGCAGCGCGTCGAGCTTTTCGAGGCCCTCCCGGGTCCGCGCGGAGACCAGCGCCACCGGCATGCCCAGGCGCCCGGACAGCTCGTGGGCATCGAGCCTGATCCCATTGAGCCGGGACTCATCGATCATGTTGACGGCCAGGGCCACGGGGTAGCCGGCGGCCTTGAGCCCGGCGGGCAGGATGAGGTCGTTCTCGAGGTTGCTCGCCTCGGCCACGCAGAGCACCAGCAGGTCGTCGCTCGAGTCGGCGCACTCGGACAGGAAGCGGAAGGCGACGTGCTCGTCCTCGGTCTGAGGCAGCAGGCTGAAGGTGCCGGGAAGGTCCACGACCTCGACCTCGCCGCCGGAGGAAAGCATCGTGCCGGTGGCCTTTTCCACGGTGCAGCCGGCGAAGTTCGCGGCGCGCTGGCGCAGTCCGGTCAGCGCGTTGAAGAGGGTCGTCTTGCCGGTGTTGGGCCGTCCGGCGAGCGCCACGATCCGCTTCATACGGCCTCCACGCGAATCTGGGGCAGCAGGCGGGCTTCGATCGCGATCAGCTGGGTGCCGACGAGGCACTCGACGGGGTCCCGGAGGGGGGTCTTCAGGATCTTGACCACCGACACGCCGGGCCGCAGCCCCAGGCCGGCCAGGCGCTCCTTATCGAGCGCGGCGAGGCCGGCATAGCCCAGCACGCGCACCGGCACGTCAAGCGGCACCGCGTCGAGGGTCATGCGCCTAGTATAGCGCTATTGATACAGAATTTCAATAAGATCGGGGGCCGGGGCCTGGCGGGGGGAGGAAAGCGGGCCTATACTGTGATCATGAGAACCCCCTCTGCCCGCGGCTGCGTTGCCGCCTCAATCAAGATCGCTGCGGCCGCCATTTTGATCGCCTCCGCCGGACCCGCCGCGGCCGCGCCGGCGGCTCCGGGGACCTCCACCCCGCACTCCAGCGGCGAATGGGGCCCCGATGAGGCCGCCCTCCGCCAGAAAGCCTCCGCGCTCTTCCTCAAGCTGATCGACGAGGCCCACAAAGGCGTGCAGGCGGGCTCGGCGAAGGTCGTTTACGCCAAGAATCCGGCCTTCAAGGTGGACCTCGACCGCCGCGGCATCGGCGGCTCCCCGGCCGCCGCATTTCAGGCCGGCATCGGGCTCAACAAGACGGGGGACTTCAGCGGCTCGGACCTGGTGTACGCCGGAAATTGGCTGTTCGAGATGGTGGATCCCAACGAGGCCGCCATGTTCCTCGCCCACGAGATCGGGCATCTCGCCTACGGCCACCCGAAGCAGATGGAAGAGAAGAAGATGGCGATCGTCGACCGCCTCTACGGCGAGTGGGAGACCGCCAACCAGGAGGCGATCCTGAAGATCAACACGGATCCCCGCTACCCGAGCGCTCAGCAGCGCTCCGCGGCGACCGTCGCGCTGTTCTTCAAGGCGTCCACCGCCAAGCTCGAAGGTGAGCTGGCCGTGCTGCAGCGGCCGATGGAGGAGGACGCCGATCGCTACGGCCTCGCCCTCGCCCTCCAAGCCGGCTATTCGGGCAAGGCCGCGGTCAACGCTTACCTGCGCGGAGCGGACAGCCTGTGGAGCCTCGGGGCCGACGGGGGCGACGCCTCTCACGGCACCTTGGGCGAACGCGCCAAGAAAACCGCCGAGCGCGTCGCCGCCGATCAGGCCGCCACCGAGAAAGCCGCGGCCGCGACCCGGCGCGCCAATTGCGCCGCCCAAGGCATGACCTGCCAGTGACCGGACGCGGATTGCTATAATCCCGCCGTGCCCGATCCCTACTCCCGCCTCGAATCCGCCCGCGAGCTGTGCGCCTCCGGCCGCCCCGACCGAGCCCTCGCGCTCCTGAAAGCCGCCGTGCCGCCGTCCCTCGAGGCCGAGCGCCTCCTGCTGCTCGGCGAGGCTCTCCGTGGTCAGGGCTACTTCGGCCGCGCCGGCGCCGCCTATCGCGCGGCCTTGAAGCGGGTCGATCGCGAAGACCGCGATCTCGCCTTCGACGCCTGGCTCGGGCTGGCGCGCTGCGCGCGAAGCCTCGGCGCCGTGGGCGAGGCCCGCCGCGCGCTCGCCGGGGCCCGCCGCGTGCCCGGCGCCGACCGCGAGACCTTGGCCCTCGAGGACGCGCTCGTGCTGCGCGCCGA
>JAHFCD010000557.1 GCA_023249695.1 Elusimicrobiota bacterium | reverse complement strand
GCGATCCTTCATCGCTGGCTTCTTCCCGGCTCCGTCTCGCTCTGGACGATCGGGGCGCTCGTCGTCCTGTCCGCCGCGACCGTCGTCGTGGACGCGGCGTGCGGCGTCCTCGGCGTCCGGCGCTTCGGCGGAGGGCGCTGGGCGATGCTCGGCGCCGGAGCTGGCGCCGCGGCCGGTCTTTTCTTCGGGCCGTTCGGCCTTTTCATCGGAGCGATCGCGGGCGCGGTCGCCTGCGAGATGGCTTTTGATCGTAAGAACTTAAATGAGGCGCTCAAGAGCGGTCTGGGGGCGGGCCTGGGGATGCTCGTCGGCACGGTCCTGCGCCTGGGCCTCGCGCTGTTCATGGCGGCGTGGCTCGCCGTGGACCTCGCGTGGAACTAGCTACAATCGGATAGGAATCGAATGTCCGAGAAAATCACCGGGATCCTCCAGCGCGCTCTCGACAAGGAGCGGCGCCGCAACGCCCGGTGGCTTTGCGCGATACGCCTGGCGGGCGTCGGGGCGGTTTTCGTCATCGCGCTCGTCCTGGGGCTGGGCCAAGGCCAGAGCGATTGGCGCCTGGTCGTACCGCACTTCGCCCTGTACAGCCTGCTCAGCGCCGCGCTCGCCCTCGTCGCGTGGCGGCGGCCCGCGCTGCATCGGCTCTCCGGCCTGGGGCTGGCCCTGATCGACGTGCCGATGGTCTATTGGATCCAGAGTGCCACGCTTCCGGTGTCGTCCTCGGCCGCGGGCACGGCCAGCTTCGCGCTGGGCCTGTTCTGCGCCTTCATCGTGCTCGCGGCCCTCGCCCTGGACCGCGGCCTGATCCGTCTGGTGGCCGGGGCCGGCATCGTGCTCGAGCTCGTCCTCCTGCGTCAGGCCGGCGTGGCCGGCGGCGCGCAGGCGGCGGCCGTGGTCGTCCTCGCGGGGGCGGGGATCGCGGCCGGTCATCTCGTGGCGCGCGTCCACCTTCTGATCGCCACCGTTTCCCATGAGGGCCTCAAGATGGAGAAGCTCGGGCGCTACTTCTGCTCGGCGGTGATGGACAAGCTGAAGAACGGCGAGCACGGCGCGGCCGCCCAGGCGTGCGAGGTGACCGTGCTCTTCTCCGACATCCGCGATTTCACCGCCCTGTCCGAGAAGCTGGCCCCCGAGCAGGTCGTGGCCATGCTCAACGAATACCATGAGCGGATGGTGGAGACCATCTTCAAGCACAGCGGCACGCTCGACAAGTTCATCGGCGACGGCATCATGGCCTACTTCGGGGCGCCGGTGGCGGACGAGTCGCATCCGCGCCACGCCGTGGCCTGCGCCCTGGCGATGCAGGACGACCTGGCGGCCATCAACGCGGCCCGGAGCGGCCGCGGCGAGCCCGTTCTGCGCATCGGCATCGGCGTCCACACCGGCTCCGTCGTCGTCGGCGACATCGGCTCGCCGGCGCGGCGGCTCGAGTTCACCGCCATCGGCGACGCGGTCAACCTGGCCTCGCGCATCGAGGGCCTGACCAAGGTGCACGGCGTCGTGACCTTGGTCTCCCAGGCCACGCGCGACCGGGTCGGGGACGCCTACGCGTGGACGGAGGCGGCCCCGATGGCCGTCAAAGGCAAGTCCGAGCCGGTCCGCACCTTCATCCCGGCCGCGAAAGCCTAGGAGCCTGAGCAATTAAGTCGGGTCCCGCTCTGTTCAAACGGAAAACGGAGCGCGTATGGATCTTGCTTCCAACGTTGGAAGCGAGAATCGACGAAGGAGCTGGCCGACCTGAATGCCCGCGGACTAATTGCTCAGGTTCCTAGCTAGGCGTCGTAGATCGCGGAGGCGAAGGACACGAGGCCGCCCGCGGGATCCGGGGCCTGGCCGTAGGTCAGCAGGCGCCCCGGCCGGGCGCCGCCGAGCTCCTTCATCAGGCGCAGCCCGGTGTACAGCGCGGAGAGGCCGCACACCTTGCGCCAGTGCTTGTCCGCGACGACCGAGCGGTAGAAGCCGTCGGCGTCGAGCGCCAGCGCGTCGATGAGCGACTTGCGGTCTTCGGCCTCGATCTTCTTCTCGAGCTCGGGGGTGATCTCGAGATCGTCCCCGAAGCGCGGACCGACGTGGGCGAGATCGATGCTGCTCAGGATCATCACGGTGCGGCCCCGCGCGCTCTCGGCCTTCAGGACCGCCGCGAGATCTTTCAGGGCCTTCTCGATCGTGGGTATCCCGGAGGGCGCTC
>JAHFCD010000556.1 GCA_023249695.1 Elusimicrobiota bacterium | reverse complement strand
GAGTCCCTTCCAGGCGAACACCGCGGCCTTGCCGGCCTTGGCGATGGCGGCGGCGGCGTGATCCTGCGTCGAGAAGATGTTGCAGGAGGACCAGCGGACCTCGGCGCCGAGCTCGAGAAGGGTCTCGATCAGGACGGCGGTCTGGATGGTCATGTGGAGGCAGCCCGCGATGCGCGCGCCTTTGAGGGGGAATTTGCCCTTGTATTCAGCGCGGAGCGCCATGAGGCCCGGCATCTCGTTCTCGGCGATCGTGATTTCCTTGCGGCCCCAGTCGGCGAGGGTGATGTCTTTGACCTTGTAGTCGTTTTTCATGGCGGTAGCGGTGGACATGTGATCTCCTGGATGCGAATTGTGGCGATATTATAGCAAATCGTCGACGGAGGACTACTTCTCGAGCATCATCTGGTCGACGGCCTTCTTGGCCGTCTGCAGGTCCACGCCGTAGAGGCGGCGGTACAGCTGGATGGCCTCGATGAATTTGTCGTTCTGAACCATGCGGAGGATGGCGGCGCGGCCTTGGTCGGAGACCGGCTTCTGGGCCGCCTGCTGGATCGTATTGAGGAGGCGGGCGAAGTCGGGAACGGATTCAGGGGCGTCGTCGTCGTCCTGGTCCGGTTCCGCGGCGCCGGGAAGCGGGCTCCGATTTTGGCCCCGGAGCGGGTTGACCACGATGATCTCGGTCGAGCGCTTGTAGAGGATGATGAACGCGACGACCACGAAGCCGACGAAGGTGAGCATCGCCGCTATTATAGCGGAATGCGGCCTTTAGTCGGCGGGGTGGAGGATGGCGTCGACGCGCTCGGCGGCGACGGGCATGTTCAGGCGGAGCCAGAACAGGACTTCCTCGGGCTGGGGGGCGGAGCGGCCGGGCTTTTCGGCGGCCATCAGCTCGTGGGCCATGGTCAGCTGAGCGGGGGAGATCACCTGCGCGATCACGGAGGCGACGAGCTTGCGGCGGGAACCGTCGAGGGAGACTAGAGTCATCATGAGGACAGTGTAGCGCGGAGGCGGGGAGGGGTCCTATGCGCCCCGTCATGAATGAAGGTTACTCGCGCTCAATAGGACCTAATGCCCAAGGACGGCTTGGGCCCTGACGGCGGGGGGGCGGGTAGGCTACAATGTCCGCCAGATGCCCCAATTCGAATTCCTGCAGCGCGAGTACCTCGGCAACGCCGTGTCGGCGTACATGCTCGCGGTCGTCACCTTCCTGGCCGCGCTGTGGGGCTTCCTGCTGGCGCGGCGGATCTTCATCAACCGCCTGCGCGCGCTGGCCAAGCTGACGGCGACCCATCTCGACGACCTGATCGTGGAGATGCTCGAGAAGGTGAGGGCGCCGGAGTGCTACATCATCGCGTTCTACCTGGCGCTCCGGCCGCTGGAGGTCCACGCCAAGTTCGACCGCGGCCTGCACATCCTGGTCGTGGCCCTGGTCGCCTACCGCATCGTGACGATGCTCCAGGCGGCGGTCGGGTACGGCGTCGAGAAGATGATCCTGGCCGAGAGCTCGGACGTGACGCACCGCGACACCGCGCAGACGGTGACGTTCGCCGCGCAGGGCTTCATCTGGGTGGGCGCGTTCCTGTTCGTGCTGAGCAGCCTCGGCTTCAACGTGACGTCGATGGTCGCCGGCCTCGGGATCTCGGGGATCGCCGTCGCGCTGGCCGCGCAGGCGGTGCTCGGCGACCTGTTCGCCGCGGTCGCGATCTATCTGGACAAGCCGTTCATCGTCGGCGACGCGATCAAGGTCGGGGACCTCGTCGGCACGGTCGAGCACATCGGCGTGAAGACGACGCGCGTGCGCTCGCTCAACGGCGAGCTGCTCGTGTTCCCGAACTCGACCTTGACCGGCGCGCGCATCCAGAATTTCCAGCAGATGGCGGAGCGCTGGTCCTTGATCGCGTTCAGCCTGCCCGGCGACACCTCGCCGTCGATCCTGCGGAAGGTGCCCGGCCACGGGCGCTCGGCGGTGGGCAAGGCGAAGGGGGCGAGGCTCGAGCGCGCGCACCTGTCCGGCGTGCGCGAGGGAAATATCGAGTTCGAGCTCGTGTTCTACGTGCGCGGCGCGGACTACAACGAGTTCATGGACGCGCAGGAGTCGGTGGTGCTGGATCTGCTCGAGAGCCTGCGCCTCGAGGGCGTGGCGATCACCGGCCCGGCGCGGCGCATGACGGCCGTGCCCGCGGTTCAT
>JAHFCD010000555.1 GCA_023249695.1 Elusimicrobiota bacterium | reverse complement strand
CCTCACCGCCACGGACTACGGCGTGCCGCAGAAGCGCCAGCGCGTCTTCATCGTCGGCTTCCGCGATCCAAGCGAGGCAGAAGCGTTCCATATGCCGGGGCCATCGAATCCGGGCACCACCATCGAGCGCGTCATCCAGGCTGATGCGCCCGAGAAGTACTACCTGAAACCCGAGACGCTCCAGAAGACCCTCGCACGCATCGGGCCGGAGGAGCTCGAGAAGCTCGCCGAGATGGAAGGCGGCGCCCTCATGGTCCGGCACGTGAACAAGGCCACGGGCATGGTGGTCGACACCGTCGCCCCGACCATCCGGGCGCATCATGACGCTGGCGGAGCCCGCCAGCCGCTCGTGGCCGTCCGGGAGGCGACAAAGCGTGGATGGACGATTGCGAGGCCAGGCGACACCGTCAATATGTCGGCGGCCAACTCCAAGACCAGGCGCGGACGCATCGGCCACGGCATCGCGAACACGCTTGACACCTCCTGCCAGCAGGCCATCGTCCTGATCGAGAAGGGCGAGATTCGCCTGCGCCGCTTGACGCCGCTCGAGTGCGAGCGCCTCATGGGCTGGCCGGACGGATGGACGGAGTTCGGAGCTGCGCCTTGCCCAGGAGGGAAGTGCTGCGGCGCTCGAGGCGATGGCTTCTGCAATATCGGAATCTCCGACACGCAGCGGTACAAGCTCTGCGGCAACGGCGTCGTCGCGAACATCGTCACCGCCATCGTCGGGACCATGAATCTTAACCCATAGACTTATGCCGCCGGAAAAGCATCACGACCAGGAGGGCGGGAAGGTGAAGGTCTCCCAGGCGTTCGCCGCCACGATCCGAAAGCGCGGCCCGTTCGCGCGTCTCGTGATCGAGAGCCAGGACTGGTACCAGACCCAGCTCAACAAGTTCAGGGACGGCGAGGCCGTCACGGTCGTCCTCACGACCAAGAAGCTGAAGCGCACGACCGCCCAGAACAACTACTACTGGGGAGTCTACCTTCCTCTCATCGCCTCCGAGACCGGCGAGACGGACGTCGACCGGCTCCACGAGCTGTTCAAGGGCATGTTCCTGACCAAGGAGGTCGTCGAGGTCCTCGGCCACAAGGTGCGGATCAAGGGCAGCACGACCGGCCTCTCCATCTCCGATTTCTGCCATTACATCCAGCGGATCGAGGCCGAGACCGGCGTCGCCGCGCCCCCGACCGAGAGCTACGGTTTGCCGTCCCTTGAGGAGGGCAAATCATCCACAGGCACCCCTCCCGCCGATGGCGGCGGTCTGGTAGAATAGGCCACATGAAGAAGAAGCAGAAAAAACTCACCAAGGCCGAGCGGGAGGCGTACGCGATCGTCGGAGCCGCCGGCGGCCGTGCGTGCGCCAGGAAGCACGGCAAGAAACACATGAAGAAAATCGGCCAGTCCGGCGCTTCAGCGCGTTGGGGTAAAAAATAATCCATTCGACATGAAGAGCATCGAGAACAAGACGACGACGATCGCGAAGGAGGGCGAGGTCAAGCACACCTACGCCGATCTCCTCACGAACTGCCTCAACAACTCCCCGGCAGGCGGCTTCACGCCCGAGCTGATGGGCGCTCGCCTCCGCGTCATCGAGGCCGCCAAGAAGGGCGGACCCACGATCGAGCTCGAGGACGCCGACGCCAAGACGGCGAAGGACGCCGTCAACTCGATGAAGTGGGGCGTCATGCACGCCGACCTCGTCGCCTTCACGACCGACTGCAACGCCGCGTTTTGATATGGCGGACGCAGCCAAGCGGCCCCCGGAGGACGACCTCCAGAAGCGGCTCGAAGGGTTCAACCAGGAGCTCGGCCAGCTCCTCGGCAAGTACGAACTCGCCGTCGGCGCCCAAGCCTCGCTGACCCCGGACGGGCGCGTCGCCGCCCAGGTCGTTCTCGTCAGCGCCAGGCAGATTCCGAAGGAGAAGCCCGTGCCGGCCGACGACGGAGGGCTCGCCGAGGCATGATGTTCGCGCTCGGGTACATCGCCGGCCTCCTGACCGGCCTCGTCATCCTCGTGGTCGCGATCCTCGTCCGCAGCCGGGCCGAGGTCGCGGCCGCCAAAGCCGCCCGCTGGGTCGAGCGCGAGCTCGGGGGCGCCCCCCGCGGCGCCGTCTATGAGCCGGAGGACGAGGCCGAGGAAGTCCGCCGGGAGAGGATCGAGGAGAACGCGAGACAGGGAAAGGAC
>JAHFCD010000554.1 GCA_023249695.1 Elusimicrobiota bacterium | reverse complement strand
TGATCATCTCCTCGACGTGGAAATGCAGCGAGAATGGATCGAGCTTCGGGAAGATCGCCTCGCGCGACGAGCGCGCGAAGAACGCGGCGCGCACCTTCATCTCGCCGATCAGCCCCTCCTCGATGCCGCCGACGATCTGGCGCGCCATGAGGGCGATCACCCCGAGCACGAACAGGCAGGTCAGCAGCGAGAGCTTGGCGGCGAGCGAGCGCAGCGGATTCATGTCAGTAGAGCACCGCGATCTTGAGCTTCTGCGTGCTGACGCGCGCGCCGTAGCGCTTCTCGATCACCGCGATGTAGCCGCCGGGAGAAACGCGCTGACCGGAGTCGCTGCTCCCGTTCCAGGTCAGGATCTGGTTGCCCGCGCTGAAAGACCGGGAGCGGCCGGCGACCAGGCGGCCCTGAAGCGTGTAGATCTTAAGCACGACGTCGGCCGCCGCCTCGAGGAAGAAGCCGATCTGAGCGTCGCCCACGGCGGGGTTGAACGGGCTCGGCCAGGTGAAGGCCTTGGCGATCGCGGGATTTTGAGCGGGGATGAACACCGGCACCGCCGCGCTGACCGGCGAGAAGACGCTGTAGACGCCCGCGTTCGAGCGCGCGCGCACCTGAGCGTAGTAGCTCCGGCCGGTGAGCATGCCGGCGGCTGAGTAGCTCGCCACGGAGACGTTCCCGGTATAAAGATCACTGCCGCCAGGCAATGATCCCACGATCAGATGGTAATCGAGGATGCCGACCGGGCTCGTCGCGTCGGCCCAGGCGAAGTTGGCCGTTCCGTCATAGGAGAACGCCCGGTCGGCGACCGGGGCGCCCGGGGCGGCGGGCGCCGTCGTATTCGAAAGATTTCCGGCGGTCGTCGAGATCACCGTCGAGAAGGCGCTCGCCGTGGCGCCGCGGTTGACGGCCCGCACGCGGAGGAAATACTGCGTCCCCGGCGTCAACGTGAAGAAGGTCGCCGAGGTCGCGAGCGTGCTCGACGAGTCGGTCAGAGTGAAGAAGTTGTCCGAGGACACCTGCGCGGTGTAGAGCGTGTCGGGAGGATTGCCTCCGCCCGTCCAGGTGAAGACGCCGCTCGTGATGTGAATCGACCCGGCGGCCGGGCTCGCCGGCGCGGCCGCGAGCGTCGCCGTCGTCTGCGTCACGAGAGGATCCGTGGGCACGCCGTCGAGGTTCACGGCGCGGACGCGGAAATAATAGCTCGTGTTCGGCGCGAGGCTCGCGGGCGAGGAAGACACCGCCGCGGCGAAGGTCGTCGAGACGGGCGCCGCGAAGTTCGGCGACGTCGAGGCGTTGAGCTCGTAGGTCGTGTACGACGGGTTCGCGCCGGCGGACCAGCCGAAAGTCAGCCCCGACGCCGTGACGGCGCTGAACGCCGGCGCGGACGGCTCGGCGGCCAAGGTGTGGGTCGAGAACGAGCTCGAGGGGAAGGAGTCCCCCCAATCCGTGTACGCGGTCACGAAGCGCGTATAGGTCGTGTTCGGCGTGAGCGCGGCCTCGGTCACGCCGGCGATCAGGCTCGTCGTCTGCGGGGCCGGGAACGGCGCCGTCACGGTGGACGGGAATAACCGGTAGCTCTGCGTGGCGGCGGGGCCGTCGCCGAAGGACGGCGAAGCGTTCCACGTCCAGCTGATCGAGGACGCATAAACATGAGATACCGCGAATAAGGTCGGAGACGCCGCAACGACTCCGAAGCTCACGGCGCCCTCCGCGCCGGCCGCCGGAGGAAACCCGGCGTCGACCGTGCCGGTAAAACCGCCGAGGCCGCCGGCGGCGCCCGGGGCGGTGGATAGGCTGACTGTCCCGACCGCCGCGGACCGGTAAAAGAGTTTGATTCGGCCGCCGCCTCCGCCGCCGCCGGGGGCCTTGAGGTTGCTGTTGGATAAGGTCGCCGAGACATTGCCTCCGCCGCCGCCTTTAGCTGAAAGGACCGCGCCGTTGGCGAGGCTCAATTCGCTCCAAGTTCGAAGCAGGATCGTCCCGCCGCCGCCGCCGCCGCCGCCGCCTTCAACGACACCGGCCGGGCCGAAGGTCACCGCCGGGGCCGTAGAACCGTCGACCAGGATAGAGCCCTTCACCGTCATCGAGGCGGCCTCGATATAAATCGCGGCGCCTCCGGTCACTCCCGAGCCCCCGCCGGTGCTGGCATTAGCCCCCCCGCCGCCACCGCCCGAGCCTTGAAAGAGATCGTCGGCGGAT
>JAHFCD010000081.1 GCA_023249695.1 Elusimicrobiota bacterium | reverse complement strand
TCCGGCGGCTGGTCAATGCGCGCCGCGCTCGCGCGCCTGCTCGTCGAGGAGCCCGAGCTCATGCTGCTCGACGAGCCCACGAACCACCTCGATCTCCTGACCTTGGTCTGGTTCCAGGAGTACCTGCAGAGCTACCCGGGCGCGATCCTGATGATTTCGCATGATCGTTCCTTTATCGATAATGTCTGCTCGGCCATCGTTTCCGTGGAAGAGAAGAAGCTCAAGAAGTACAACACGAACTACGAAGGCTTCCTCGCCGAGCGCGAGGCCGCGCGCGATCGCCTCGTGTCGGCGCACAAGCAGCAGCAGGACGAGATGGACGCGATGAAGGAGTTCATCATGCGCAACCGCGCGCGCGTCTCCACCGCCTCCCGCGTGCAGAGCGTCATGAAGAAGCTCGAGAAGATCGAGGAGATCGTGCTGCCGCCCTCGACGAAAGCGGTCAGCATCTCCTTTCCTCAGCCCGGACGCACGGGCACGACCGTCCTCAAGCTCAAGAACGCCTTCAAGGCCTACGGCGCCGTGAAGGTCTACGAGGGCCTCGACTTCGAGCTCGAGCGCGGCTGGAAGATGGCCTTTGTCGGTCCCAACGGCGCCGGGAAGTCCACTTTGCTGAAAGTCATCGGCGACATCATCCCGCTCGACTCCGGCGAGCGCATCCTCGGGCACAACGTGAAGGTCGGCTACTTCTCCCAGCACCGCGAGGGCCAGCTCGACCCCCGGCGCACCGTGCTTCAGGAGGCGATGAGCGTCCCCCGCACCAACGGCGACCTGTTCACGCGCACCGTGCTCGGCACCTTCCTGTTCCCCGGCGACACCGTCCACAAAAAAGTGGACGTGCTCTCGGGCGGCGAGAAGAGCAGATTGCAGCTCGCGAAGCTCCTGCTCGATCCGCCCAACGTCCTGCTGCTCGACGAGCCCACGACTCACTTGGACCTCACCAGCGTCGAGGCCCTCGTCGGCGCGCTCAAGAAGTTCGACGGCACGATCTGCGCGATCAGCCACGACGTGTACTTCCTCAACGCCGTCGCCGACCACGTCGTCCACGTCGTGCAGGGCAAGGTCACCGTGTTCCCCGGGAACTTCGAGTACTTCCAGCACCGCCAGGGCCAGCTCGACGCCGAGGCCGCGAAGAACCGCCCGGAGCCGACCGCCGCGCAGAAGGCGGAGACCGAGGCCGAGAATCAGTACGAGGCCTCGAAGGAAGCGCGCCGCAAGCTGAAGGCGCTCGAGAAGGCCCAGGCGGAGCTCGAGCGCCTCCACGTCGAGCTCGAGCGCATCGCCCACGAGATGTCCGACCCCAAGCTCTACGAGGACTTCGACCGCGTCACCAAGGTAGGCGAGGAGATGGAGACCGTCCAGGCCTCCATCCAGCTGAAGGAAGAAGAAGTCAAACGCCTCACGGCCTGATCCGGCTTCGGCGGATCGAAGCGCGCGCCGTCTAGAGCCGGCGCTTGGCCATCAGCGCCTTCAGCGCCTCCGCCATGGCGCCCTCGGGCGCCGACGGCGGCTTCGCCGGCATCGGGCGGAACGACGCGCCGCGGCTTCCGGCGTTCGCGGCGCCGCGGTCCTCGCGGCTGCCGATGACGGGCTTGCTCTTCAGCGAGAGCGCGATGCGCCGCCGCTCCAGGTCCACCTCGAGCACGGTGACGTGCACCCGCTGCTGGACCTTGAGCACGTCGGAGGGCTGCTTGACGAAGGTGTCCGACACCTCGCTGACATGCACGAGACCGTCCTGGTGGACGCCGATGTCCACGAACGCGCCGAACGCCGTGACGTTGGTGACAATGCCGGGCAGCTTCATCCCGGGCTTCACGTCCTCCAATTTCGAGACCGCGCCGAAGGCGAACGACTCGAAGCCCTGGCGCGGGTCGCGGCCGGGCTTGGCGAGCTCGGAGAGGATGTCGCGCAAGGTCAGCTCGCCCGCCTCGGGCGTCGCGTACTTCTTGATGTCGATCTTCGCGCGCAGCGACGCGCTGCCGATCAGGTCCTTGACCGTCGTGCCGAGGTCGGCGGCCATCTTCTCGACGACCGCGTAGCGCTCCGGGTGGACGGCGCTCGCGTCGAGCGGGTTGCCGCCGTCGCGGATGCGCAGGAAGCCGGCGGACTGCTCGAAGGCCTTGGGCCCCAGGCGCGGGACCTTCTTGAGCGCGTCGCGCGAGGCGAACGCGCCGTTCGCGTTGCGGTAGTCGATGATGCTCTTGGCCAGCACGGGGCCCAAGCCCGAGACGTAGGACAGGAGCTCCTTGCTCGCGCTGTTGACCTCGACGCCGACGCTGTTGACGCAGGAGACGACGGTGTCATCGAGCGACTTCTTCAGCGCGTTCTGCTCGACGTCGTGCTGATACTGGCCGACCCCGATCGATTTCGGATCGATCTTGACCAGCTCGGCCAAGGGATCCATCAGGCGGCGGCCGATGGAGACCGCGCCGCGGACGGTGATGTCCTCGTTGGGGAACTCCTCGCGCGCCGCGTCGGAGGCGGAGTACACGGACGCGCCGCTCTCGTTGACCATCACGACGACGACGCCCGGGAGGTTGAGCCCGCGCACGAACTCCTCGGTCTCGCGCCCGGCGGTGCCGTTGCCGATCGCGACGACCTCGGTCTTGTGGAGCGCGCACAGCTTCTTGACCTTGAGCGCGGCGTCCAGGCGGCCGCCCTCGCCGGTGTGGGGCATCACGACGTCGTGGTGCAGCAGCTTGCCCTGCTCGTCGAGGCAGACGAGCTTGCAGCCGGTGCGGAAGCCCGGGTCGAGCGCGAGCAGGCGCTTCTGCCCGAGCGGCGACGACATCAGGATCTCGCGCAGGTTGCGCGCGAACACGGCGATCGCCTCGCGGTCGGCCTCTTTCTTCGCGGCCAGGCGCACCTCGGTCTCCATCGAGAAGGACATCAGCCGCCGGTACGCGTCCTCGACGGCGAGGCCGACCTGCGCCGCGCAGGGCCCCGCGCCCTTCACGAACAGGGCCTGCAGCATCGGGATCGTCTCCTCTTCGGCGACCTCGACGCGCATGTAGAGAAAGCCCTCGGACTCGCCGCGGCGCATCGCGAGCACGCGGTGGGACGGCGCCTTCGTCGCGGCCTCCTTCCAGTCGAAGTAGTCCTTGAACTTGGCGCCCTCGCTTTCCTTGCCGGTGATGACCTTCGAGTGGAACTCTCCCTTCGCGAAGAACATCTCGCGCAGGCGGGCGCGGGCGGGGGCGTCCTCGGCGACGCGCTCGGCGATGATGTCGCGCGCGCCGGCCAGCGCCTCGGCGGCGTCCTTGACGCCCTTTTCCGCGTCGATGAACGCGGCGGCGAACGCGGCCGCGTCGCCCGGACCCTGCGCGAAGATCTTGTCGGCGAGCGGCTCCAGGCCCTTCTCCTTGGCGATCATCGCGCGCGTGCGCTTCTTCGGGCGATAAGGCAGGTAAATGTCCTCGAGGATCGCGAGCGTCGGCGCGCCGACGACCTTCGCGGTCAGGTCTGGCGTGAGGAGCTTGCGCTCGTCGAGCGACTTCACGATCGCCGCCTTGCGGGCGTCGAGCTCCTTGAGCTGCCCGAGGCGGTCGCGGACGGAGGCGATCGCGACCTCGTCGAGGTTGCCCGTGGCCTCCTTGCGGTAGCGCGCGATGAACGGGATCGTCGCGTCCTGATCAAGCAAGGCGATCACGGCGTTGACTCCGGCGGCGGGCAGCTTGAGCTCGGCGGCGATGAGGGAGGGATATCGATCGATCATGTCGTCAATTTTACCTTAGAGTCCGGAGTGTCAGGCCAGCTAATTCGTTGAATTCCGTGGAACATCCGGACGCACCATTCAACGAATTAGCTGGCCTGACACCAGGAACTCGTATCATAGGGCGTGGCGATCAAGACTTTTCCGTGGCCGGAGGCGCGCTCGGTCCTCGCGCTCGCGGGCCCCATCGCGCTGACCCAGATCGGCATGGTGCTGTACGGCACGGTGGACATGCTGTTCGTCGGGCGCCTCGGCCCCGTCGCGATCGCCTCCGTCGGCCTCGGCTCGATGACCTACTTCACCGGGTTCGTAGTGGGCATGGGCGTCGTGATGGGCATCGACAGCCATTCCTCGAAGGCGTTCGGCGCGGGACGGCCCGACCTGTGCGGCCAGCTGCTCGTGCACACGCTCCTGATCGCTCTTTGCGTCGCGCTGCCGCTGTTCTTCCTGTTCGGGCTCGCCGGAGGGGCGTTCCGGCTCATCGGCGTGGATCCGCGCGCCGCCGAGGGCGCGGTCGGCTACCTCGCGATCCTGCGCTGGGGCGTGTTCCCGGGGCTGTGCTTCGTCGCGTGCCGCCAGTTCCTCCAATCCATGAGCGTCACGACGCCGCTGCTGGTCGCGATCGTCGCGGGCAACCTCGTCAACGCGGCGCTCGACGCGGTGCTCGTCTTCGGCCGCCTGGGCGCGCCCGCGCTCGGCGTGCGCGGCTCCGCGTTCGCCACGCTCGGGGCCAACCTGACGATGTTCGCGATCGTCGCCGCCGCGGCGTGGGGCCGCCTGCGCGCGATCGCCTTCAAATTCCACGGCTGGCACCGGCGCCTGTTCCTGGACGTGATCGCGCTCGGCCTGCCCGGCGGCGCCGCGATGGCCGTCGAGGTCGGCCTCTTTTCCTTCGTCACCGCGCTCGTCGGCCGCCTCGGCGCCGAGACCTTAGCCGCGCATCAGCTCGTGCTGAACCTGGCGAGCCTGTCCTTCATGGTGCCGATGGGGCTGTCCCACGCGGCGGCGACCCGGGTCGGGCAGGCGCTCGGGCGCAACGAACCGCGCGCGGCGGGGGCCTCGGGGCGCGCGGCGCTGATCATGAGCGTCCTTTTCATGGCGACGACGGGGGCCGCGTTCGCGCTGGCGCCGCGGTTTCTCCTCGGTCTCTTCGGCGCCGACGACGCTCTGATCGCGCGCGCCAAGCCGCTGCTGTACTGCGGCGCCGCGTTCCAGGTGTTCGACGGCGCGCAGGCCGTCCTGACGGGCGCCCTGCGCGGGCTCGGTCATACGCGGCGGCCCTTCCTGATCAACGTGCTCGGCCACTGGCTGATCGGCCTGCCCGTCGGCGTCGGCCTCGGCTTCGGCCTGCGGTGGGGGGCGACGGGGCTTTGGCTCGGCCTCGTCGCGGGCCTCGCGTCGGTTTCCCTTCTGCTCTGGCGCGAATGGGAGCGCACGGGCCTCGAAACCGGACCGGTCTCCGATCCGCCCGCGGCCGTCGCCGCGCCGTTCTAGGCCTCCGGCTCTCAGGCGGGCCAGCGCGTGTTTTGAAGCACGACCCTGTAGCCGTCCGGATCTTCGAAGGTCGCTCCGTGTTTGTCCCAGTAGGGATTGAACGCCGCGACGGGCTTGTAGCCCGCGCCTTCGAAGCGGTCGAGGGCCCGGCGCCATTCGTCCGCGTCCGGGAAATAGAATACCAGCAGGTTGTCCTGCGTCGGCGCTCGGCCGGCCTCATGGCCGGCCTTCCGGGTGAATTCGAGATGATATGGCGCCCCGTTCCGGCCGAGCATGACGCCGTCGAATCCGCCGTGATCCTTGAATTCGCAGAGGACGTCGAATCCGAGGCCGTCGCGGTAAAACTTCACCACGCCGTCGAGATCGTCCGAGGGGCGCGCCACTCTCAGGTGCATGGGTTTAATCGTCTCCATTCGGTTCGCCGGCCGTTAACCCGAACTCTTCCCGGGAAGAGTTCCCGGCCCCGTCGTCGAACGTGTCGGTCCGCGATCCGTCTCGTGCGTCCTTGAAAATGGACCTTATCGATTGTAGTGGGAAAATCGGGGGAGCGCCAGCGCGTGTAGGACAGGCCTTGATATCGAACAGTTGTTCGATTATACTGTGGCATGCCTGAAGCGCCGCGCGGACGGGGAACCGCGCTTAACCCGACGAACCGTTTCGAGGAGCTCGCCTACGAGTGGGAGGAGAGCGCCGACCCCTCCGAGACGCCCGCGCCGAAGACGCGTTTTTACCGAGACACGGCCAAGTCCATTCTCGTCAAGAACGACAGCCCCGACATCCCCTTTACCTGGAGCCTCAATCCGTACCGCGGCTGCGAGCACGGCTGCGTCTACTGTTACGCCCGGCCCTATCACGAGTACCTGGGGTTGTCCTCGGGCCTCGACTTCGAGAGCATGATCTTCGTGAAGGAAAACGCGCCTCAGCTTCTGGCCGAGGAGCTGGCGAAAAAGTCCTGGGAGCCGGAGACGATCGCGCTCGGCGGCGTGACCGATGTCTATCAGCCCATCGAGCGCAAGCTCAAGGTCACGCGCGGGTGCCTCGAGGTGATGGCCGACGTGAGACAGCCTTGCGGTCTGGTGACGAAGAACGCGCTCGTCACGCGCGATATCGACGTGTTTCAGGAGCTCACGCGCCACGCGGGCGTGCGCGTGATGATCTCGCTGACGACGCTCGACGGCGAGCTCGCCCGGCGCATGGAACCGCGCGCCTCGGCGCCGTCGGCGCGGTTGGCCGCAATGAGAGAGCTGACGAAGGCCGGTATACAGGTCGGCGTGATGACCGCGCCGATGATCCTCGGCCTCAACGATCACGAGATGCCCAAGCTCCTAGAGGCGGCGGCGGACGCGGGCGCGACGATGGCGGGTTACGTCCCCTTGAGGCTGCCGCACCAGCTCGGGCCGCTGTTCGACGACTGGCTATCTGTTAATTATCCCGCGAAGCGGGATAAGGTGCTCAGCCAGATCAAGGCGATCCGCGGCGGCGAGCTCAATGATCCTCGCTTCGGGTCGCGCATGCGCGGGGAGGGCGTGTTCGCCGAGCACCTGTCGAAGCTGTTCGCGCTGACGTGCAGGCGTCTGGGGCTCAACCGGAAAAGCCAGCCGCCGCTGGAGCGGGGGAATTTCCGCCGTCCGCTCGGAGATCAGCTGCGCCTGATTTAACGGACGGTCTTGAGGACGGCCTCGCGCTCGCGGGCGTACAGCGCGGCGGCCGCTTCGGGGTGGTCGAACCAGACCGAGAAGCCGCCGATCAGGTGAGGGGAGACGTTGAGCGTGAGGGGCGCGGCGTCGACGCCCTTGAGCTTCACGGTGAGGGCCGCGTCGCCGGCGCCTTCCGCGGTGACGACCTCGATCTCGGAGCCGCGCTCCTGCTGCAAAGTCATCCAGGGCCGTATCATGCGTCGAAGAATGCCGGGAACGTCGTTGGCGTTGGAGACCTCGATGGACATGTCGGGCTCGACGCACGCGGCGAGCGACGCGCAGGCCGGGCCGCCGTAGGCCTTCATGCCGGGCATCGACTCGAGAAGCGCCTTGCGCTTTTCGCCGGTCGTCTTCTCGGCGTCGGAGCGGAGATCGTTGACGGAGGCGTCGGACACCGCGTCGCGCAGGTCGGACTCGCGGGCCTCGGCGACGAACCGCTCTTCGCGCTTGATCGCGTCCTGGATGCGGGCCTTGAGCTTCGCGTCGTTCTCCACGAAGAGGCGCAGCTTGTTCTCGGATTTCGTGCCGCCCTTCAGGCGCATGGGGCCGGCGAAAGCGGGGGAGGCGAGCAGAAGCGTCAGAAGGAGGATCGGTCTCATGCCCTTATTATACCCTCGGGCCGGGGAGAGCGCCTGGGCCTTTTGGCCGCTATCGGCGGGTAAAAACGCCCAGCTGCTTGTCCTTCTTCACGTCGTCCCAGGAGAACACGAGGCCGTTCATGGCCACGTAGACGCCGGGGGGCAGGGTCTGGGCGAAGGACAGGGCCGAGCCGAGGTTGAACAGGCCGTCCGACGAGCCGAAGCGGTAAGGGCGCATCGCGCCGGTCAGCACGACGGTTTTTCCCGCGAGCCCGCGGCCGAGGACCTCGGCCGTTTCGGCCATCGTGTCGGTGCCGTGGGTGATCACGATGCGGTTCTCCGGGGCGCGGCGGCAGGCGCCCAGGATCTTCCGGCGGTCGCCCGCGGTCATGTTCAGGCTGTCCTTCATCATCAGCTCGAGCACGCGGGTCTTCAGGCGGCAGCGGCCGAGGGCGAGCATCTCGGGAAGGTGGGTTTTACGGAAGGACAACGTGCCGCGGAGCTCGTCGTATTCCTTGTCGAAGGTCCCGCCGGTCACGACGACGAGCGCGCG
>JAHFCD010000553.1 GCA_023249695.1 Elusimicrobiota bacterium | reverse complement strand
AGCCAGCACGTCGCCAAGGTCGTCGCCATCCCGCTCGAGATCATCTCCGAATCGTCCGTCATGGACGAGCTGCGCTACCTGTTCGGCATCCGCGCCGAGCCGACCTTGGACCGCCCCGACGCGCTGCGCCCCGGCATGGCCCCGGTCCAGTCCAAGAACAAGAGTGCCCTCGTCTTCACCGGCCGCGGCCCCAAGCGCCTGCGCAGCGACGTCGATCTCGTCCTCACCGCGACGATCGACAAGTCTCCCGCGCTCGCCGACATCCTGGCCGATCGCGCGAAGGTTCTCGGGCGCGACCCCGCCAAGGAGGCCGTGATCCTCGTAGGCCTCGCGCCCCGCTCCGACAAAGGGCTCGACGCCTGGAAAGCGGCCGCCGCCGCGATCGCCGAATCCGTCCGCGTCAAAGGCGGCTTCCGCGAAAGCGCGATCATCTGGGTCCGCGACGGCACGCGCGCCGGCCAACAGGACAAGGACCGCGAAGAGAACAAGGCGACGCTCCGTCGCCTCGTCACTGCGGGCGGCGTCGTCGCCGTTCCGCTCGCCCCCGACGGCCGCCGCGTCGGTCAGCTTCTCCAGCGCCAGCTCGGGACCTCCGGCTACCGCTGGAACGGCAAGGGCCTCATCGGCGATCCGCGCCTGACCGAATGGGTCACTTCCATCTCGAAAGCCGCGGCCACTTTACCCGACGTCCGCCAATACAAAGACAACGCCCAAGGGGGATTCCGATGACCGACAAAACCAATATCAATCAAGAGCCGGTGAAGGTGCTCGACAAGGGCTTCGTGCGCCTGGTGGACTTCATGGGCGGCGACCAGGGCGTCGTCGACGCCGCGCGCGTTTCCTACGGCGGCGTGTCCAAGGGCGCCGACGCCGACAAGAAGCTGATCGGCTACCTCCTCAAGCACTCGCACATGACCCCCTTCGAGCACTCGGTGTTCAAGTTCCACGTCAGCGCGCCGATCTTCGTCGCCCGCCAGTGGTTCCGCCATCGCTTCGCCGCGTACAACGAAGTTTCGTTCCGGTATACGGAAGTGAAGGACTATTTCTACATGCCCGAGAAGTGGCGCGGGCAGGACAAGAAAAACAAGCAGGCGTCCAACGCGTCGATCGAGCTCGACCAAAAAGCGCTTCACGAGATGTTCGCCAAGCAGGTCGACGCCTCCCTCTCCACCTACAAGCAGATGATCGAAATGGGCGTGGCCCGCGAGATGGCGCGAATGGTCCTCCCCGTCAACCTCTACACCGAGTTCTACTGGACCGTCAACGCCCGCAGCCTCATGAACTTCGTCGCGCTGCGCGCCGACACGCACGCCCAGCTCGAGATCCAGGCCTACGGCGAGGCCCTCGCGGCTCAGTTCAAGGCCCTCATGCCCTGGACCTACGAGGCGTTCCTGCGCGACGGCTGGAAGGGCGAGAACCCGATCATCGCGGCCGAGAAGGCCGCCTTGCCCGTCCTCCAGACTTCCGCGAAGTAGTGGCTCCGAGGTACGAAGTGGTGCTGGTGCGCCCCGACATCGCGGGCAACACCGGCCAGATCGGCCGCTCCTGCATGGCCCTGGGCTGCCGCCTGCACCTCGTCCATCCGCTCGGCTACAAGATCACCGACGCAAACCTCAAGCGGGCGGGCCTCGACTACTGGCCGAACCTGGACCTCAAGCAGCACGACAGCGTTTCGGCGTGGCTGGCCGGCGTCGAGCCGGAGCGGGAGGTATGGCTCCTCTCGACCAAGGCGGAAAAAGACTGGGACCCCGGCGAGGCCTCCCCCGGCGCCACGCTCGTGTTCGGCTCCGAGACGGGAGGCCTTCCTTCCGAGGTGCACGCGCGCTGGCTCGGGCGCGAGCGCAAGATCCCGATCGATCCGCGCGCCCGCAGCCTCAACCTCTCGGCCTGCGTCGCGATGACCTTGGGCAGCCTGCTCTTCTCGAAACGCTGAACGCAGAGCCTGACCAGCGGCGGCCTCAACAGGCAAACCAAACGAGGCCTAAACGCTCCAGTGCTCATTTCGAAACCGTTCCTCCGCGAGCGCTTCCGCCCAACTGTCTCCGGAAACAGTTGCCGTTCAACCCTTTGCGCCTTTGCCGTTAACTGGGCTTCTTCTGCCGAACGCTCGTCCGGCCGGTCAGCTTTCGCGCCGCGGACATCGGCGTTCTGGGTTTTCCATTTCCCCCTCTGGGGTTTTGATATTAAAAAATATC
>JAHFCD010000080.1 GCA_023249695.1 Elusimicrobiota bacterium | reverse complement strand
CAGGTAGTACGCGAGCTTGACGTTGCCGGCGGTGTACGCGAGCACCGCGTAGGCGAGCGCGCAGAACATGACCGTGCCCGCGGCGAGGCCGTCGAGCCCATCGGTGAGGTTGACCGCGTTCGAGGAGCCGACGATCATCAGCACGGCGAGCGCGAAATACATCACGCCCATGTCGACGAACAGCTCCTTGCCGTAGGGAACGTTCAGCATCGTGGAAAACGAGCCGTTCGGCGGGCGCACCGCGAGATAGGCCGTCACGCCGAGGCCGACCAGCACCTGGATCAGGAACTTGGCCTTCGACGGCGCGCCCTTGGCGTCCTTCTTGATCAGCTTGAGGTAGTCGTCCCAGAAGCCGATGGCGGTCAGGCACATCGTGACCGAGAGCAGGAGCCAGGTGAAGCGATTGTCGGGGCGCATCCAGAGCAGCATGGAGGCGACGACCGCGAGGAAGATCAGCGCGCCGCCCATCGTCGGCGTCCCGTGCTTGGAGAGGTGGGACTGGGGGCCGTCGGTGCGCTGCATCTGGCCGACCTTGCGCGCGCGCAGGGCGCTGATCAGCGAGGGCCCGAGCAGGAGGCAGACCGCGAGCGAGGTCACGGCGGCGCCGGCGGCGCGGAACGTGATGTATTGGAAAACGTTGAGCGGTCCGAAAAAGTCGCGTCCGAGGTGGAGGTAATAGAGCATGTTAGAGCGCCTTGGCGAGGTCCTCGAGCTTCATCGCGCGGGAGGCCTTGAACAGGACGGCGTCCCGGGGAGTCAGCGCGGATTTGATGTCCTTGATGATGGAAGGCCAGGCCTTCGA
This sequence comes from Elusimicrobiota bacterium, assembly GCA_023249695.1. Lineage (GTDB taxonomy): Bacteria > Elusimicrobiota > Elusimicrobia > UBA1565 > UBA9628 > GWA2-66-18. The sequence goes on along the minus strand of JAHFCD010000080.1, from coordinate 7,241 downwards.
ATCGAGCGCGTGCCCGACGTGAAAGCGCGGCTTGGAAACGGCCAGCGCGTCCGCCGCGGGCTTCATGTCGGGCCCGCAGAGATAGACGGCCTTCAGCTCGAGCGTCGCGAGCCACTCTCCGAGCTCCCGGTGATACGTCGTCGAGCTCGGTCCGAGCTCCTTCATGTCGCCGAGGACGAGCGTCTTCGCGCGGTCCTTGAACTCGGCGCAGAAGGCCTCGATCGACGCGCGCATGGACGCGGGGTTGGCGTTGTAGGCGTCGAGCACGAGGGACGCTCCGCTCGTGTGCGGGAGCGGCTCCTGGCGCATCATGCCGGGCGTGAAGGCCTCCAGGCCCGCGCGGATCGCGTCCGGCGCGAGGCCCATGGCCCAGGCGGCCGCGGCGGCGCCGGCGGCGTTGTAGCGATTGAACGTTCCGAAGGCGCGCAGCTTCGCCGTCAGGCGATGGCGGTCGATGATGAGGCTGTCCTTGCCCTCGATGCGCACCTTGCAGCCGGTGCCCATGCCGTAGGTGACCGCGCGCGCGCCGAGACGCGTCTCGAGCGCCGCCAGCCACGGGTCGTCGGCGTTGATGACGGCCGCCCCGTCCTCGGGCAGGACGGCGACGATCTCGGAATTCGTCTGAAAGGTCGTCTCGATCGTGCCGAAGGTCTCGAGATGGTCGGGGCCGATGTTCGTCATCAGCGCGACGGTCGGCTGGGCGACGCGCGCGAGCTCCGAGATCTCCCCTTTGCGGCACGCCGCGAGCTCGAAGATGCCGTAGCGATGCTCGGACGTGAGCTCGAGGATCGACAGGGGGACGCCGATCTCGTTGTTCCAGTTGCCGGGCGTCGCGCACACCGGGCCGACCTGACCGCAGATGGACTTGAGCATTTCCTTCGTCGTGGTCTTGCCGTTCGAGCCCACGATGCCGGCGACGGGGATGTCGAAGCGCTTGCGGTGAAAGTGGGCGAGGGCCTGGAGGGCCTTGAGCGTGTCGGGGACCTCCACGACATGGGCGGGGCGCGGGGCCTCGGGCGCGAGCTTTCCGTCGGCCACGACCCAACCGGTCGATATTTTCGCGAACGCCTCGGTCAGCAAGTCGTGCGCGTCGATCCGCTCGCCGACGAGCGCCCAGAACGCCTGGCCGGGCTTCAGCGACCGCGTGTCGGTCGTCAGGGCATCGATGGGCGTCGCGGCGTCGCCCCGGGTCAATCTCCCCCCGGCGGCGCGCGCGAGCTCTCCCCACGTCAGATCGAGTTTCATTTCAGTGACTTCAACGCTTTACGGGCCGACTCGCGGTCGTCGAACGCGATCGTGCGCTCGGCTAAAATCTGATAGTCCTCGTGGCCTTTTCCCGCGATCAGCACGACATCGCCGGCGCGGGCCTCCGCGATCGCGGCGGCGATCGCCCCGCCCCGATCCGGCTCAATTCTATAATTTTGGAGGTTAACGCCGCGCACTCCGGCTTCGATGTCGCTTAAAATCGACGACGGGTCCTCGGAGCGGGGATTGTCGCTGGTGAAGATCGCCAGGTCGCCGCCGCGGCACGCGGCGACCCCCATGGGGCCGCGCTTGGTCTTGTCGCGGTCGCCGCCGCAGCCCACGACCGTGATGATCCGCTTGTGAGGGAGAGAGCGGAGAAGGGCGAGGATCGTCTCCAAGGCGCTGTCGGTATGCGCGTAATCGACGAACACATGGAAGTCTTGTCCTTCCGATATGGATTCCAACCGTCCAGGCACGGCCCGAAGGGCCGAAATGCCGTTGAGAACCGTCTCCGGCGCGACGTTCAATCCGAGCATGGCGGCGGCAGCCGCCATGGCGTTCTCGACGTTGTGGCGTCCGGGAAGCCGTATCCGGGCGTCGTACTTTTTGCCCCGGAAGGTCACCTCAAATTCCGTGCCGTTCAAATCCGCTTTTCTTATTTTGCCTTTGAGATCCGTCGCCGCGTCCGTCAGCCCGAATCGTATGACCTCGCAGTCGACGGCCTTTTTGACCAGCAGATGCGCCCGAGGATCGTCGAAATTGAGCGCCGCCACCTTCGGTTCTTTTTTATTGTCGGCCCGCGCGAGCAGATCGAAGAGGCGGGCCTTCGCGTCGAAGTACGCGTCCACCGTCTTGTGAAAATCCAGGTGATCCCGCGTCAAATTCAGGAAAATCGCCGCGTCGAAATCCACCGCCTCGACCCGCTTCAGCGCCAGCGCGTGCGACGACACCTCGAGCAGCCCGTGCGTCGCTCCGCCCTCGCGAAATTTCGCCAGGAGCTTCGTCAGCGTGAGCGAGATCGGGGTCGTGTTGATCGATTTCTCGAGCCGGGCTCCGTTCAGCCGATTCTCGATCGTTCCCGCCACGGCGGGCCTTCCCCCGGCGGCGTTCACGATGGACTCGAGCAGATAGGTCGTGGTCGTTTTCCCGTTCGTCCCGGTGACCCCGACCATCGTCATCGCGCCCGACGGATGGCCGTAGAACGCGTCGGAGATCCCCGCCATGGCTTCGGCGATGTCCTCCACCTGCACCCAGGTCCCCTTCATGACGGCCGGCGGCGGCGGCGGCTCGAGCTCGCTGACGACGGCCACGGCGCCGTGCTCCAGAGCCTGCTTCGCGTGCCGGTTGCCGTCGGTCTTGGCGCCGGGCATCGCGAAGAACAGGTCGCCCGCGGCGATTTCCCGGGAGTCGTGCCGGAGCCCGGAGATCGGAAGGTCCACGGATCCGGCGACGCGCCGCGTCGCCGCGGCGCGCAGCAGCTCGGCGAGCGTCATGGCCTAGCGCCTCGCCGTTCCGAGGGCCGGGTCGGTGGGACGATCGGGCGGCAGGCCCTCGAGCGCCAGCAGGCGGCTTCCCAGGCGGGCGAAGATCGGCGCGGCCACGAGGCCGCCGTAGTACGCGCCCTTCGGCTCGTGCAGGACGACGAGGATCGTCCAGCGCGGCGCGGAGGCGGGAAGGTAGCCGGCGAAGGAGGCCGTGTACGCCGTGGCGGAGTACTTGCGGGTGAGCGGATCGATCTTGCGGGCGGTGCCGGTCTTGCCCGCGGCGCGGTAGCCCGCGATCCGGGCGCTGGCCGCGGTGCCGCGATCCACGACGCCCTCGAGCATCTGCGAGATCTCCCGCACGGCGCGCTCGGACGCGACGCGGCGGACCTTGACCGGGGGCTTGCCGTCGGCGAGCATCTTCGGCTCCCACAGCGTGCCTCCGTTGGCGATCGCGGAATACGCGCCGAGCATCTGCAGGGGGCTGACCGCCAGGCCGTAGCCGTAGGAGGAGACGCCGAGGCCGACCTTGGTCAGGTCGGACAGGGGCTTGAGCTCGCCGGCGCTTTCGCCGGGCAGCGGCGCGCCGGTCTTGGCGCCGAAGCCGAACGCGCGCGCCAGGCGGTAGAAGCGCGTCGCGCCCACCCGCTCGACGACCTTCGCGATCCCGATGTTCGACGACTTCTCCAAAATCTGCGACAAGGTCATGTCCCCCTCCGGCTCATGGTCCGTAATGGTTACTCCGGGGGTGAGCTGATACTTACCGCCTTCGCCGTTGAAGACCTCGTCTGGACGCACGACGTGGTCGTCGACGGCGGCGAGCGCGGTGACGACCTTGAAGGTCGAGCCGGGCTCGAAGGCATCTTGGACTAACGGGTTTCGAAGCGGATTCGGCGGCCAGGCGGCCATCGCCAGGATCTCGCCGTTGCGCGGATCCTGGATCGCGACGCTGCCTTCCTTGAACTGGCCCTTCTCGCCGCCCTCGCGCAGGGCCTCCTCCGCGAGGAACTGCGCGGTGCGGTCGAGCGTCAGGCGCACGGGCTCCGGGCTGTCGCCGCTGTCCGACACGTTCTTGTAGATCGTGCGGCCCTGGCCGTCGCGGATCACTTCCATGCGTCGGGCGCGCCCGGTGAGGCGCTTGTCCTGCGACAGCTCCAGGCCGGCGAGGCCTTTGCCCTCGGCCCCGACCAGCCCGAGCACGCCGCGCGCGAGGTCTCCGTTTGGGTACACTCGCTCGAGCGTCGGCACCAGCCCGACGCCCTCGACGCGCGCCTCGCTGAGCTTCTGGAACTCCTCCTGGGTCATGCGCGTCTTGAGCCAGGCGAAACGGCTGGCGGCACGCGTCTTGCGCGCGATCTCGGAGGCGGGGAGCTTGAGCAGGGGCGCGAGCTTCGCGCCGAAAACCCCGGCGTCCTTCACCATCGCCTTGTCCACGAAGCAGGACCAGGAAGGAATGGACCGCGCGAGGACCCGCCCTTGGCGGTCCAGCAGATCGGCGCGCGGGGCCGCTTCCTGCGCGACGCGCGCGAACTCGCCGGACGCCCGGTTGGACAGGTTGTCATGGCGCAGGACCTGGAGATACGCCAGGCGCGCTCCCAGGGGAAGAAGCGGCGCCAGCGCCAACGAGGCGGCGACCGTCAGTCGAAGGCCGAGGTCCATGCGGTCGCCCTCAGCTGCGCGAAGGCCCGAGGATCGGGAGGTGCGCCCACAGACGGGGCAGAAAGCTGGCGGCTTCGACGGCGCCGCCGCCGGACAGCGTGCGCAGGGAGCCGGGAGCCGCGGGGATCATGCCGAGCTTGGTGTTCGCCCGCGCGGCGAGCGCGGAGGGCGCCAAAGTCTCGTCGACCTTGAGACGCAGATCGGCAACGCGGCTTTTTAACGCGCGCGCCGTTCGGCGCGTCGCTTCGACCCGGTAGCCGATCCGGGTCGCCTGAACGTGCTGCCAGCATAGGAAGAGAAACAGGGCGCCCAAGCCCGCGAACTTCGCGACCCGTCGTGGATCGAATCCCATGAGCGCGTCCATCATACCATGTTCCTTTCCAGAGTGAGGGGCGGGCGTCCCCGCCGAGAGGGACGCCCGCCCTATAGTTGGCGGCTCCCCCCCGCCGAGAGAGGAGGCCGCCTAAATCGGGCGGCTCTCCCCGCCGAGAGAGAGGCCGCCTTTATTCGCGGGCGGGTGGTCCGAGCTTGTATCCACCCGCCCAAATCATCCGAGATCTGGGGGGCGGCTCTTCCCCGCCGAGAGAGAGAGCCGCCCCGTTATCGATGGCGAGCGCCCCGCCGAGAGGGCGCCCGCCAAATCTGTCCTATTTGTTCGAGGCCCGTCCTTTGAGGAAAACGCGACGCCACACGTAGCCGGGAGAGCTGATCTTGCCCACGGGAGAGACCGCGACGGTCTGTCTCCGGTCGAGTAGGAAGGACACGGTGGTGTCCAGCTTCGTCAGGGCCGCCGAGACCGTCGAACCGTTCAGGAACGAAGTATTTTTCATCATCGTCTCCCCCTATCGCTTCTCTATGACCCGCAGTTTCGCGCTGCGGCTGCGGGGATTGCGCGCGATCTCTTCCGCGGTCGGCGCGATCGCCGACTTCGCGTCGCCCTTCCCGAGATAAGCGCACGACCCCTGCGCGACGAACGAAGCGAAAACGTTCTTGACGATGCGGTCTTCGAGCGAGTGGAAGGTGATCACGCAAAGCCGGCCTTCGGCCTTGAGCAGGGGAATCACCGACTCCAGCCCTTTTGTCAGGGCCTCGAGCTCCTGATTGACCGCGATGCGCAGGGCCTGGAACGTGCGCGTCGCCGGGTGATGGCCGGTGCGCGGCACGACGGACTCGACGCAATCGGCCAGCTCCAAAGTGGTCGTGAAGGGCTTTTTCGCCCTACGGGCGACGATCGCGCGCGCGATCTTGTCCGCCTCGGGCTCCTCGCCGAACTCCGTGAGGAGCATCGCGATCTGCTCGGCGGGCCAGCGGTTGACGATCTGCTCCGCCGTCAAGCCGGAATCGGGTCCCAGGCGCATGTCGAGGGGCCCCTCGCGCAGGAACGAGAAGCCGCGCGAGGGCTTGTCGAGCTGCAGCGAAGAGACTCCGAGGTCGAACATGGCGCCGGAGAGCGGGAAGAAGCCCTCCTTCTCCAGAACGGAGCCCAGGGATCGGAAGTTCGCGCGGACCGAGTGGAATCTTCCACTGTGGGCTTGGAGCCGGTGGCCGGCTTCGGCAAGCGCCTCCGGATCCGCGTCGAGACCAAGTACCTTTCCCTGGGCCGAAAGCTTGCCGAGGAGGGCTTCGGAATGGCCGCCGAGACCGAGGGTGGCGTCGAGATACAGCCCCCCTTTGTCCGTGACGAGGCGATCCAGCGTTTCCGCCAGAAGGACCGGCTCGTGCGTGTAACGGCGCTCTTCCAAGATCATATCTCCAGGCTCTTCCCGATCTTCTTGTACGCCGGAGCGATCGTCGACTTCTCGTACGCCGCCCAGCGCTTCACGTCCCAAATCTCGGCGCGGTTGCCCGCTCCCTGCACCAGCACGTCGAACCGGAGCCCGGCGTGCTCCTTCAGATACTGCGGCACCAGAATCCGGCCCTGGGCATCCGGCTCGACCGACACCGCCTCGGAGAAGAACTTGCGCTTGAACGCGCGCTCCTGCTCCTTGTCCGGCATCGAGAACATCTTCAAATCGTCCGCGAGCATCTTCTCCCACTGCGTCGGGAGGAAGAGGTACAGGCAGCCGTCCATGCCGCTCGTCAGATAAAAGCTGCGTCCCTTCTCCTGCGCCAGCGTCTCGCGATATGTCGGCGGAATCGCGAGCCGGTTCTTCGGGTCGAGCGAGTAATCGTAACGACCGATGAGAAGGGCCATTACTCCCCACCTTCGCCCACTCGATTGTTATTCTTCACCACTTTTCCCCACCGGGAACGTGAGTATAGAGGACTCATGTGTTTCTGTCAAGTGACGATTTTTCGACGAAATTATTTCTCGTCGAGAAACAGGGGTAAAATAGCCGCGTTTTACGCGGACCGATTATCTTTTTTCGCGGGCGAACGAATGGTCTTCGACTCTTCCCGGGAAGAGTTCGGTGCTACTGTCCGCCGAGCTTCGCCATCTGCGAGCGCGACAGCTCGTAGCGCCACGCGTGCTCGAGCGCGACCATGCGCGTGTACGGCGCGCCGTACGCGCGGTACAGCGCCTCGGGCGCGGGGCGCCCGTCGCGTAGGTGCGCGGAGAACTTGTAAAAGGACGAGCGGTACTGCGTGCGGATGAGGAAGCGCACGATGCTGTAGGACTGCGCGTACCAGAGGCGGACCTTCGCGTCGGGCCAGCCGGCCGTGGACGTCACCGCGGCGAGCTTCTCGATGGGAAAGCCTTCCCCTTGCTCGAGGCGCTCGAGATTCTCGCGCAGCCAGTTCGGCGCGGCCAGGCCGCGCTCGACCTGGACCAAGGTAGCCATGCCCTCCGACAGCCACAGCGGATCCGTGGTCCCCTCGAGGAAGAAGCCGTCGAAGTAGATGTGCGTCAGCTCG
>JAHFCD010000552.1 GCA_023249695.1 Elusimicrobiota bacterium | reverse complement strand
TGGGCGAAGAAAGAGGACGTGCCCGATCTGTTCTGGGCCGGCTTCGGCTGGGCGGGGATGGTCAACCTCTCGAAGGACGACGCGTCGGCGCTGGCCGACCTTCCGAAGGTCGTCCTGCTGATGAAGCGGGTCTACGAGCTCGACCCGTCCTTTCAATTCGGCGGCGCCGACCTTTTCTTCGGCGTCTACTACGCCTCGCGCCCCGCGATGCTCGGCGGCGACCCGGCGAAGGCCAAGGTCCATTTCGACTGGGCCCACAAGATCACCCGCGGGGGCTATCTGATGACGCACGTCCTCAACGCGCGCTGGTACGCCGTGGCCGTGCAGGACCGGGAGCTGTTCAAGCAGCTGCTCACGAAGGTGATCGAAGCGCCTTCGGGGGCCCTCCCCGAAGCCCGGTTGACCGACGAAGCGGCGAAGAGAAAGGCCGCGTCCTACCTGGAGAAGATCGATGAATATTTCTAATCGTCTCGCGCTGGCTTTTCTGCTCGCCGCGTCCTCGGCCGCTCCGGCCGCCGCCGCCTCCGTCATCAAGCTCGCGACCCTGGCGCCGGACGGCTCGACCTGGATGAAGGTCCTCAACGAGATGTCGAAGGATCTCGAGAAGCAGTCCGAGGGGGCCCTGAAATTCAAGTTCTACCCGGGCGGGGTCTCCGGCGACGAGAAGGACGTGGTCAAGAAGATCCGCATCGGCCAGCTCCATGGGGCGGGCTTCACCGGCGTCGGCCTCGGCGAGGTGGCGCCCGAAACGCGCCTGCTCGACGCGCCGTGGCTTTTCCGCTCGCGCTCGGAGCTCGAGGGCCTGCGCGGGAAGTACGCCAAGGAGCTCAACGCCGCCGTGGAGAAGGGCGGCTTCGTGCTTCTCGGCTGGACCGACCTCGGCTCCGTCTACATCTTCAGCAAGAACCCGATCGCCTCGCCCGAGGACATGAAGAAGGAGAAGATGTGGGTGTGGGAAGGCGACCCCATCGCGCTGGCCGCCTACAAGGCCCTCGGGGTCAACCCGGTGCCGCTGTCGGTCGTCGACGTCATGCAGTCGCTGCAGACCGGCATGATCAACGGCGTTTACGGCCCGCCGCTCGGCGTCGTCGCGCTCCAGTGGCATTCGAAGCTCAAGCACATCTATCCGGTGCCGATCGCGGAGTCGACGGGCGCGGTGCTCGTCTCCAAGAAATTCTACGACGCCCTGCCCGCCGACCAGCAGAAGCTGCTGACCGACGTCTCGGCGAAGCATCTCCTGCGGCTCAACGAGCTCACCAACGCCGAAAACGACAAGGCCCTGGAAGCGCTGAAGAAGCAGGGCCTCGACCTCGCCGCCGACCCCGGCCCCGCGACGCGCCGCAAGTACGAGGAGCTGGGGACCGCCGCCCGAAAGGAGCTCGCCGGCAAGCTCTTCTCCGCCGAGCTGCTCGCGAAGTTCGAGAAGGAGCTCGCCGCCCTCCGTGCGCGATCAGCTAAGAAAAGCTGAGGCCCGGCTCGCCGCGGCCGAGGGAGCGCTGCTGGTGGCGCTGCTCGCCGTCATGGTGACGCTCGCCTTCGCGCAGGTCATCCTGCGCCATTTCGGCCTCGGCCTGCTCTGGGGGGAGACCGTGCTCAAGCACCTGGTCCTGTGGACCGGCTTCCTGGGAGCCGCGCTCGCGGCCTCGAACGAGAAGCATTTCGCCTGGGAGGCCGCGCACGTCGGCGCGCCCGAGCGCCTCAAGCCGTGGCTCCGGCTGACGGCCAGCGTATCCGGCGCCGCGATCACCGCGCTCCTGCTCAAGGCGTCCTGGACCTATTTCCTCGATGACCGCGCCGCCGGCTCCGAGCTCATGACGGTCGGCGGCGTCGTCGTGCGCTCGTGGATCGCCGCGGCCGGGATCCCGCTCGGCTTCGCGCTGGTTCTGGCCCATCTTCTCTTCAAGAGCGCCGACGCCGCCGCCGAGGCCGCCGGACGATGACTTTCCTGGCGCTCGCCGCCTTCGCCGGGCTCGCCCTCGCGGGCACGCCCGTGTTCGCGCTGATGGGCGCGCTCGCGCTGTGGCTGTTCCACGGCGCGGGGATCGAGTCCTCGGCGGTCATCATCGAGCTCTCGCGCCTGGCCTCGCTTCCCTCGCTCATCGCGGTGCCGCTGTTCACCTTCGCGGGCTACCTCCTCGCCGAGAGCCAGGCCCCGAAACGCCTCGTGGCGCTCGCCGAGAGCCTGTTCGGCTGGCTGCCC
>JAHFCD010000079.1 GCA_023249695.1 Elusimicrobiota bacterium | reverse complement strand
GCGAAAGGCGTCTTCACCCAGAGCGACTTCCTGCCCGGCCTCACCGCGGCCGCCGCAAAATGCGCGGGGCTGAAAAATATCTGGGTCACGGATCTCGCCGCGCCCCCGACCGCCTTGATCAGGCCCTGGCACGAGCTGCGGTCGGCGGCGTTCGCCGAGCCCACGCACGACGCCGTGACCGAAAGCGACACGGCCGCCATTCTCTACACCTCGGGAACGACGGGCTTCCCTAAGGGCGTCATGCTCACCCACCGCAATCTCGTGACGAACTGCGAGTCATCGCTGCGGCGCATGAACCTCGATCGGTACGACGTGTCGCTGTGCATCCTGCCGATGTTCCACAGCTTCGCCTGGACCGGCATCGTCCTCGTGTCCCTGCGCATGACCCTGACCTGCGTCGTGTTCTCCGCGATCGCGCCGGCCAAGCCGTGGCTCAAGGCGATGGGCCGCCGCGGCGTAAGCCTGTTCGCCGCCGTGCCGCAGGTCTACGCGGCGCTCGCGCGCGAGGCCAAGGACTGGAAGACGCGCGCCTTCCTCCGCTTCTGGGCGTTTCGCCGGGTCAAGATCGCGGTGTCCGGAGCCGCGCCGCTCTCCGCCACGGTGGCCGAGGGGTTTCGCGCCGCCGTCGGCGTCGAGATCGTCGAGGGCTGGGGCCTCACCGAGACGAGCCCGGTGGCGACCATCAGCTCGCCCGGGTCCGTCCGCCCCGGCGCGGTGGGACCGCCGATCGAAGGCGTGAGGATCCGGATCTTGGACGACGCGGAGAAGGAGGTGCCGCAAGGCGCCGAAGGCGAGATCTGCGTCCAAGGCGACTGCGTGATGAAGGGCTATTGGAACCGGCCCGAGGACACGCGCGCCGCCTTCACCGCCGACGGCTGGCTCAAGACCGGCGACATCGGCGTCGTGGACGCCGACGGTTACGTCTCGATCCGGGACCGCAAGAAGGACATGATCATCGTGAAGGGCCTGAAGGTGTTCCCCGCGCAGGTCGAGGCCGTCATCGCCGAGAATCCGGCCATCGAGGAGAGCGCCATCATCGGCGTGCCCGACGAGGTCGGCGACGAGATCATCAAGGCGTTCGTCGTCCTGAAGAAGGGCTGCGTCCTCGAGAAGGCGGCCCTCGTCCAGTACTTCAAGGAACGACTCGACGCGTATAAGCGCCCGCGCGACGTCGAAATCGTGGACGCCCTGCCCAAGAACGCGCTCCAAAAGGTCCTGAAGCGCGAGCTGCGGGAGCGCGAGATGAAGAAGCGCGCGCCGGCCGCCAAGGCCTGATGGCCGCCCGGCGCGTCCGCTTCGGCGCCGAAACGCGGGAGGCGCTCGCGAAGGTGTACGCCGCCGCGCGCCAGCCGGTGTGGCTGGTCGGCGGCTCGATCCGCGACGCGGCCCTCGGCCGCGGCCTCGCCGATCTGGACCTCGCCTGCGCCGACGCGCGCGCCCTCGCGGCCCAGCTCGCGCGCGCCTTCAAGGGCACCTTGGTGACCCTCGACGAGGAAAACGCGGTGTACCGCCTCGTCCTGCCGCCGGCGCGGGGCAAGGAGCTCAAGCAGATCGACGTCGCCGGCCTCCAGGGCAAGACCATCCTCGAGGACCTCGCCCGCCGGGACTTCACGGTCAACGCCGTGGCCCTCGCGCTGACCGCGAATCTTCCGGCCGCGCTTCCCGAGACGGCCTTCCTCGATCCGCGGAACGGGCTCAAGGATCTCGCGGACGGCGTCGTCCGCGCCGAGATCGAGCAGAATCTGACCGACGACCCGCTGCGCCTGCTTCGCGCATTTCGCATCGCGGCCCAGATCGGCCTTTCGATCGACGCGAAAACGCTGAAGGCGATTCGGCGGCGCAGCCGCCTCATCCAAGAACCGGCCCCGGAACGGGTCGCCTCCGAGCTGCTCATGCTCCTCGCCGTCCCCGGCGCCTCGTCCTGGCTGCGGACGCTCGATGAGCACGGCCTGCTGACGGCCCTGTTCCCCGAGCTCGAGCCCTCGCGGCGCTGCGCCGAGGACTATTACGGGCCCGGCGGCGTGCTGACGCATACGCTCGAGGTCTGCGCTCGCGTGGATTTCCTGCTCACGAACCTGCGCTCCATCTACCCCGCGATCGCCGGCGATCTCGAGAAGCACTTCGTCGAGCGCGGCGGCGCTCCGTTTCGGGCCCTGCTGCTCCTGGCGGCCTTGCTGCACGACGTCGCCAAGCCCGAGACCGCGAAGAAAATCGGCGGCCGCCTGCGCTTCTTCGAGCACGACACCAAGGGTGCCGCCGCGGCCGAGATCATCCTGCGCCGCCTGCGCCTCTCGCGCGAGCAGATCGACACCGCGTCGGCCATCGTGCGCCAGCATCTGCGCCCGGGGCATCTGGCCGCCGGCGGCCCGCTGACCGAGCGCGCGGCGTACCGGTTTTTCCGCGACCTCGGCGCGGACGCGCCCGGCCTCCTGATCGTCTGCTGGGGCGACCACGCGAGCTATCTGCCGGAGACGCGCCTCAAGCGCCTGTTGAAAACCGCGACCGCGGCCTCCAAGCGCTCCGACCTCTCGCGCCTCAAGCCCGAGGACGCCCGCAAGACCGTCCACCATCTGCAGCTCGTCACCGAGCTTCTACGGCGCTGGCGCGACCTTTCGCGCGCCCCGGCCCCGGAGCGCCTGCTCGACGGCCGCGACGTCATGAAGGCCCTCAAGATTCCGCCCGGACCCCGCATTGGAGAGCTCCTCGAGCGCGTGCGCGAGGCGCAGGCCGAGGGGGAAATCAAGGATCGCGACGGCGCCCTGGCCCTGATCTCACGCTTGAAATGATTGCGTAACAGCCGGAAGCTAGCCTCTCCTAATAGGATGGCGCGAACCTCGCTAACCGCTCGATGCCTGTTCATCGCCGCCGCTTTCGCGGTGGGCCTTCTCTGCGTCCCGGTTCCCGCGTTCGCCTCCGCGCCGGCCCAGACACCGAAGGTCCTCCAATGCGACGGCACCTACGCGGCCGGCTCGGTTACGGCCCATGCGACCCCGCGGATCCGCGTCGAGGAGCAAAGCTCCTCCCCCGGGCTCAAGATCGGCCAGCGCCGCCTTAGCGTCACGCCCTCGAGCACCCTCGCGCTCTGGCGCTTCGACGGCAACTTCTCGGTCGTCGTCTCGAGCAACTACTCGGTCGGCTGCCCGTCCGGGTGCTGCAAGACGTGGTACTACAGCTACAACGACGCCAACAACTCGGCGGCGCTGCGCACGGGACTGTGCTCCTACCGGGACGCCGTGTTCGGCGACTGCTCGGACCTCTCCGTCATGAGCACCTTCGGCGCGAACCAGCCGCGCGCGCAGCAAGGCGCCTGCCCGGCGGACCCGAGCGGCCTGCCGGCGGTCAGCGGCTCCATCGCGATCACCCCGGCCGGCCCCCGCGCCGGCCTGGCCACGAGCGGTCTGTCGGCCGAGGCCCTGACGCTCGACGGCTCCACCACGTTCGGGACGGCGAACAACTCCAACGCCTGGGACCTGCCCGCGAGCTACACGATCTCCGCCTGGATCAACCCCAACGCCGCGAACGGCCGCATCGTCTCCCAGCAGAGCGGGACCGGCTACTGGGGCATCGGCGTCGGCGGCACCGGGGGGCTGCGCCACTTCGACTCTCGCGACGCGGCGGTCGGAGGCGACCTGACCCGCGGAAGCAGCATGGTCGGCGGCTGGCACCTCGTCCACCTGGTGCGCCGCAACGCCGTCGACCGGAGCTACTACATCGACGGCCGCCTCGTCGGCACCGCGGTCGCCACCAGCACGAACTCGTTCTCGGGCCACCCGATCAACTCGAGCCTCGAGGTCGGCCGCTACGTCGGCGCCACCGAGTACTTTAACGGCGAGATCGACGACCTCCGGATCATGAACGGCACGCTCACCGCCGACGAGATCATGCTCGAGTGGACGACCCAGCAGCACCAGTTCTCCTCGAACTCGGGCATCAGCTTCAGCACCGTCGCGGGCTCTTACTCCGGGGGCCCGTCCAACGGGACCACGGGCGTCGTCACCTACATCCCGGGCGAGGCCTACTCGTCCTCGGCGCGCTGGATCTTCACCTCGCAGAGCATCGACGGCGAAAGCTCCTTCAGCACCTCCTACGGCGTCACCATCGACAACTCGGCGCCGATCGCGCCGACGATGACCGCGGTCGCGACCTCGCCCAACGACATCACCTGGAGCTGGGGGGCCCCGCCGCGCGTCTGCCCGCCCCCGGGCTCGGCCACCGTCACGTATCTCCTCCTCGCCGCGTCCAACCTGGCGACCATCAACCCGCCCGGCGCCATCGCCTACCCGCTCACCACCACCCCCGAGACCGTCGCCGGCTCGTCGAACCAACTCGTGGGCCGCCGGCTGCGCATCACCGACACCTGGGGCACGGACCTCAGCATCCCGACGTCCATCTACACTTTGGCCAACCCGCCGCTGGCGAACAGCGTCGTGCCGAGCGTCATCTCGACGGGCAGCGCGCTGATCAGCTGGAACCAGAACAGCAATCCGGCCTACACGCGTTATCTGGTCGCCGTGTCCCAGGACCCGCTGTTCGCGACCGGGGTCTCCACGCCGGCGACGCTCGCCAACGACTACACGGGCAGCTCGGTCACGCTCCCGATCCTCGATATAGGCACGACCTACTACGCCCGCGTCCAGGCGTTCAGCGGCCGCTCGACGGACCTCTACGGCGGCGTCAGCACGGTGTTCGTCAGCACCTCGTTTACGACCTTGCCGGGCGTGCCCAGCCTGGGCGGGGTTCCGATCAACAACGTCTCGGTCACCTGGAACTGGACCGCCGTGACGGGCGCCCGCTATTACAACCTGTACGACATCGGCGGGGGGCTTCTGTACTCCGGCGGCGCGCTCTCCTTCGTCCAGGCGGGCCTCACGACCAACACCCAATACACGACCCGCATCGAGGCCGTCTCCGGGAGCGGCGCGGGCGCGCGCGGCAGCGCGACCACCTTCACCTTGGCCAACGACCCGACCGTCCCGGTCGTCAACGCCGCCTACATGAGCAGCGTCACCTACTCCTGGAACGCGAACCTCAACCCCGGCTACACCTTCTATGAGGTGACGGTCACCACGGACGTGTCGTTCGGGATCATCATCTCCACCTTGACCGTCAACGCGACGGCCGCGACGGCGACCGGACTTTTCCCGGGCACCACCTACTACGCGCGGGTGCGCTCCATCAACGGCAGCCAGCAGCTGGGCGGCTACGTCGCCTTCGCCTCCACGTTCACGATCTCCGATCCGAACGTCACCTTGGTCCTCTCCCCGCCGTCGGCCTACGTCCCGCCCAACGGCTCGGTCGGGCAATGGCATTTCGACGAAAGCACCGGGGTGATCGCGGCGGACTCCTCGGGGCCCGGCAACACCGCCTTCCTGACCTGCCTGACCGCCTCGTGCGTCTCGACGCCCACCTTCGTCGCCGGCCCGGCCGGGCTCGGCAGCGCCGTGTCCTTCTCGGGCCTCGCGAGCGGGCTCGTGCGCGTTCCCAACGCCGCGCAATACACCTTCACCGATAAGCTGACCGTCTCCGCCTGGGTGAACCCCTCGAGCCTGACCCAGCCCAACGGCGCGGGCCTCGTCGTGCGAGGCAACGGCGGCGTCGAGAACTTCGCGCTCGAAGTGTCGGGAGGCCTGTACCGGTTCGCGGCGACGCCCGCCAAGATCGTATCCTCGACGAACTCGATCGTCGTCGGGAGCTGGATCCACCTGATCGGCGTCTACGATTCCGCGGTCGGAAGCGCCACGCTGTACGTCAACGGCCGCCCCGCGTCGACCGTCCTGGCGGTGCCCGCCCGCACGGCCGCGGCCCACGACATCTCGATCGGCAACCGCCAGTCGGCCGCCGCCACGTACGACCGGGGCTTCCTGGGCAGCATCGACTCCGTGCGCGTCCAGCACCGCGCCCTGAACGCCGCCGAAGCCCTCGCCGAGTTCGAGGGGAGCTTCGTCTCCACCGTGACGCCGCCGGCGCCGAACAACTCCATCCTCATCGGCCTCGCGCCCAACGCGTTCGGCGCGCCCGCCACCTTGCTCGTGTCCGTCGACCCGCTCACGCATCCGATCACGATCACGCCGGCCGTCCTCAACGCCGGCCTGACCGTGGTCCCGACCGGCTATACGCTCGTCCCCGGCAGCATCATCGAGATCGTTCCCATCGTCGGCGGCACCCCGTTCACGCAGACGCTCGGCTCCTCGGCGAGCATCTCGATGCCCTACTCCGACGCCAACGGCAACAACATCATCGACAACGCGAGCCCGCCGCTGGCGGCCTCCGCGATCCAGGTCTACACCCTCAACACCCCGGTCAATCGCTGGGAAGCGCTGCCGACCTACGTCGACGCCGCCTCGAAGCGCGTCATCGTCGTGACGCCCCACTTCTCGGTGTTCGCGATGTTCGCGCCCCTGACGATCGGCACCGCGCTGTCGCAGGTGCGCGTCTATCCGATCCCCTGGCAGCCGGGGAGCCGCACCCGCTTCGACGCCGCGGGCGTCACGTTCGACCGCCTGCCGACCTCCGGCACCATACGCGTCATCAACCTCGCGGGCGAACGCATACGGGAATTCTCCTTCGACGGCTCCGCCGCCGGCTCCGTCACCTGGAACGGCCTGACCGACGGCGGCCTGCGCACCGCCAGCGGCGTCTATTTCGCGCGCGTCACCGGCTCCGACGGGGCGACCTCGCTCGTCAAGTTCGCGATCGAACGATGAGAAATACGATCTCAGTCGTTTTGCTGCTGCTCGCGGCCCTTCCGGCCGCGGCGGGCGGCTTCGGCTCGAGCCAGGAGGGCACCAGCGGCGGCTCGTTTCTCAAGCTCGGCGCCGACGCGCGCGCCGCGGGCATGGGCGGCGCCGTGCGCGCCGTCGTCGACGACGCGACCGCGATCTACTGGAACCCCGCGGGGCTCGCCGGCCTGCGCTACCGCCACGCGACGATGACGCACGGCGCCGCCTATCAATCCACTTTTCAAGACTTTCTCGCCTACGCCCAGCCCGTCGAGTCGGTTTTCGCGCGCCAGACCGGCCGCGAGCGCGATCTGCGCCCCGACCAGCTCGGCACGATCGGCGTCGCCGTCCTCTATCAGAACTCGGGCAGCATCTCCGAGGTCGACAACACCGCGGCGCCGACCGGCGACCGCATCACCCCTCAGGACCTCGCCGTGTTCATCGCCTGGGGCGCCACGGTCTCCCGCGGCCTCGACGTCGGCGTCGGCCTCAAGTACGTCACCTCCAAGATCAAGAAGACCGCCCAGACCGGCGCCGTGGACCTCGGCGCGCGCTGGCGCACCTGGCTCCCGGGCGAGTTCCCTTACGCGCTGTCGCTCAGCGTCCAGAATATCGGCGGCCAGCTCAAGTTCAAGGACGTCGGCGATCCGCTGCCCCTGATCATCTCGGTCGGGCAGGCCCTGAAGATCACCAAGGGGATCGTCGTCACCTTCGACCTGAACGCCCCGCGCGACCGCTCCCCGTATCCGTGCTTCGGCCTCGAATGGCGCGTCCCGATGCAGCAGAGCCTTTCCGCCGCCCTGCGCACCGGCTACGACCGCCGCCTCACCGGCGACGACTCCGGCGGCTTGACCGGCCTCACCTTCGGCGGCGGGCTCGCGCTCCAGCGCTTCGGCGTCGACTACGGGTGGTCGCCGGCGGGCGGGCTCGGCTCGACCCACAAGCTGTCGCTGTCGTACCGGTTCTAACGCCGACGCGACGGGTACGACTCTTCCCGGGAAAAGCTCCACCGCTTCAGCTACACGGGCGCTATATAGTATCCTCCTCCCAGACATGGGTGGATTAAGGGCGTTCGCCGCCGAACTGGTCGGAACCTTCGCGCTGACGCTCGCGGGGGCGGGGGCGCTCTGCCTCGATTTCGCCACGGGGGGGAAGCTCGGCCCCGCCGGGATCGCGCTCGCCTATGCCGCCGCCGCCGCGACCGTCGTGCACACTTTTCCGGCCGCGGTCGGCCGCTTCAACCCCGCCGTTTCCATCGCCGAGCTGGCCATGCGCCGCGTGGACCTCCTCCGGGGGATCTTCGCGCTCGGAGCCCAGCTGCTGGGCGCCATGTGCGCGGGGCTGTTCCTGCGCGCGATCCTCTCCGGGGGACGGCCCGAGCTCCTGG
>JAHFCD010000078.1:5123-8113 GCA_023249695.1 Elusimicrobiota bacterium | reverse complement strand
AGGAGGAGGCCGTGGATAAAAAAGTGGACGGCTTGACGGTGGCGATCCTGGTGACAGGCGGCTTCGAGCAGTCGGAGCTCGTGGAGCCGCAAAAAGCCCTCGAAGCGGCCGGCGCGAGGACCGTGATCGTTTCCCCGGTCACCGGCGAGGTCCAAGCCATGCGTCACGATCATCTCGGCGACAAGTTCCCGGTGGACGTTCAGCTCGATCACGCCCAGACCGACGAATTCGACGCGCTGCTCCTGCCGGGCGGCGTGACCAATCCCGACCGCCTGCGCATCATGCCCAAGGCCGTCGCGTTCGTGAAGCACTTCGTCGACACGGGCAAGCCGATCGCGGCGATCTGCCACGGGCCGTGGACCTTGATCGAGGCCGCCGGCGTGCGCGGCCGCCGCCTGACGTCGTGGCCCTCGCTGAAGACCGACCTGCTCAACGCGGGAGCCCGCTGGACCGATGAGCAGGTCGTCTCCGATCGAGGCCTCGTGACGAGCCGCAAGCCCGACGACCTGCCCGCCTTCAACGCGCGGATGATCGAGGAGTTCGCCGCGGGCCGCCGCGCGCGCGCCGGCGGCTTGAGGCGCGAGGCGCGGATATGACCTACGTCATCACCGAGAAGTGCCTGGGCGAGCGCTACGGCGATTGCGTCGCGGTTTGCCCCGTCGAATGCATCCACCCGATCGAGCACGAGGGCCGGCCGTTCATGATCATCGACCCGCAGGTCTGCATCGACTGCGGCGTGTGCCTCCCGGAGTGCCCGATCGGGGCCATCGTCGCCTCCGAGGCCGAGGCGCCGCGGGACGCCGCGCTCAACGCGAGCCTGGCGCCGGCCGCCGTGGAGTACGAAAAGCAGCACGGCAAGGCGGCGACGCGCCCGCCCAACGAGCCGCCTCGGCGTCCGGAGAACAAGCTCGTGAAATGACGCCCCGCCGCGCGCCCCTTGCGCAAATCCGCCAAGGCGCTACAATGATGGGCGCGCATGCGACTCGAACATTATTTCGGCCTCAACGATCCGGTCTCGAGCCTGAGCCACCTCATTGCGGCGGTCGGCGCTTTGAGCGGCGGCTTCTTCCTGTACAAGAAAGGCCGCGGCGACGCGCTGCGCAGCTCGTCGCTGATGATCTTCAGCGCTTCCCTCCTGTTCCTGTTCTCGATGAGCGGCGTCTACCACGGCCTGCCGCCGGGGCCGGCCCGCAGCTTCTTCCGGCGTCTCGACTACGCCGGCATCTGGATCGTCATCGCCGGCTCCGCGACGCCCGTTCACGTCCTGCTGTTCAAGGGCCGCTGGCGCTGGGGGCTCATCTCGCTGTTCTGGGGCGCGGCGCTCACCAGCCTCGTGCTCATCGACGTGTATTTCAGCCGCCTGCCGTACTGGGCGATCGTCTCGGCGTACATCGGCGTGTCCTCGCTCGGCGGCATCTCCTACGCCCACATCACCGCCCGCTACGGGTGGAAGGAGTCCGCGCTGCTGTTCCTCGGCGGCATCGCCTTCATCGCGGGCGCGCTGATCGACTATCTCGACGGCCCCGTGATTTTCACCGGGGTCCTGGGCGCCCACGAGCTGTTCCACTTCCTCGTCATCGTCGGCGCGACCTTGCACTGGAGCTTCATTTACAACTGGGCGGGGCGCCAGGACCTCATCAAGGGGTTCGAGACGGACTAGGCGGCGCGGCCTTTTCCTCGCGGTCGATGTCCGCGAGCGCCGCGCGAGCGCCGGGGCTGTCGGTCAGCGCGAGGACGCGCCCGTAGGCCGCGCGGGACGCGGCGTAATCCTTCTCCTGGAAGCAGACCATGCCGAGCAGGAACTGCGCGCGGGCGTTTTGCGGCGCGCAGGACGCGGTCTGCTCGAAGAGCCCGCGCGTGGAGCGGTAGGTCAGGTTGCGCGAGACGGTGTTCGCGGTCCAGACGGCCAGGACGGCCGCGAGCGCGTATTCCCCGCGCCGCGCGCGTCCCAGCCGGCAGGCGAGGAGGAGGCACAGGCCCGCGGAGGGAAGATAGAGGTAGCGGTCCGCGACGGGGCTGACGTTCGAGAAGGGGATCAGATGCAGGAACGGCGCGAGGCTCACGGCGATCCAGGCCAGGGCGAACAACGCGTCTTTGGACTTGCGCAGGAACCCGACGGCCGCCGCGAAGACGGTCAGCCACAGAAGCCACCACGGGCCGCCGGGAAGGGTTCGTTCGAGGCACAGCGGATAAGGGACGGCCAGGGTCCGGAGATAAAAAGCGAAGGACGCGAGGGTCGAGTACTCGAAGCGCTTGGGGAACGCGCGCGGGGGCGCCAGGAAGGAGAAGCGGCACCAGAAATAGGCGGCGCAGAGGACGGCGGCGACGGCGGCCGGTTTTCTCAAACGACGGGCTTCGTGGCCGGCGAAGAGAAACACATAGATCAGCGACAAGGGAACGGCGACGAGGGCGGACTCCTTGGAGAGGAAGCCGAGGATCAGGAAAAAGAAGATTTTGAACGGCGACGCCGCTTGACCCTTTTCGGCGCACAGTTCCATGACGGCCAGAACGACGCCGAAAACACAGGACGCGGCGAACAGATGGCCTTTGAACGACGAGAAGTTGAGGAGCTCGGTGCTCGCGGGAAAGAAGGCGAACAGTCCCGCGGCGAGGATCGCCGGCCGTCGGCCGGCGCCCAATGTCCGGGCGACCTGGAAGAGAAGCGCGGCGTTCAGGACGTGAAGTCCAAGGCCGAACGAGCGGTAAATCAACGGCTGGGAATGGGTCGCGTAATGGAACAAGGTGACGAGCGGCTGATAGGTGCGCTCCGCGGCGAACGAAAAATAATCGCGGGACCACAGACCCGCCCAGAACTCTCCGAACGGAAGGCGGAAAACGGGGTTGTCCCTGACGTGCGAGGCGTCGTCGTAGATGACGGGGGACGTCAGCGCCGGGGCGTAGGCGAGGAAGATTCCGGCGGCGAGCGCGGCGGCGCTTCGCGGGCTCATGAGATCAGCCTCCGGTGCGTGGCCTCTCCGGCCCACAGCGCG
>JAHFCD010000078.1:0-5113 GCA_023249695.1 Elusimicrobiota bacterium | reverse complement strand
TCGACGAGGTAATGCCAACCCAGCAAGACCGTCGACGCGATCACCACGGCGTTCAAGGCGCAGAGCGCGAGGAATAGGTTTTTCCTCGGCAGCGCGGCGTAGGTCGCGAGCACCGACCAGGCGACGTGAAACGACGGGAACGCGATCAGGCCGCCCAGCAAGGTGGTCACCGGCTGGAAATTGTGGACCTGCTCGAACTTCTGGTGCGTCAGGCGCTGGACCGGGAGGAAGTCGGGGCTCGAGAAGACTCCGGCCGGGCCGGAGCTCGGAAAGAAATAATAGACGAGACTGCCCGCGATCGAGGAGTAGACGATCGCGTAGAGAAACACGCGCAGGCGCCGCCGGTCGTGGGCGAGCGCCGCGACGACCGGCGCGAGGACGAGCTGGAGCTCCGTCGAGTTATAGCAGAAGATGAGAAAGGACCGCAGCGCCGGCCGCCGCGCGACCCCGGCGAGGACCGCGACCGTGTCCCAGCCCAGGCGCGCGTCCCACCGCGCCAGCGCCGGGTCGATCCGGGAAAACGGGGAATACTGTATGCCCGTCGTGAGCACGCCCATCACGGCCGCCGTCAGCGCGTAGAACGCGAGATTGACGGCCGCAAAGGACGCCCGCGGCGAGCGCTGCCTCACCCATTGCCCGAAGACCGCGAGATCCAAGGCGACGAACGCGAGCCACCACCCCTCTCGAGGGAAGTAGCTGACCCCGGTATAATGGAAGATCGCGGAGTTCACGGCCAGCAGCCCGGCGGACAGCGCGAGGGCCGCCAGGAGCCAGGCCGCCAGCCAGCGGTCCTCGCGGGAGATGGTCACCCTCGGAGTGTAGCGCAATCGCCTCGAATTTGGCAAAATGGCGTCATGAAAATCATCCCCGCTCTCGTCGCCGCGCTGACCTTGCTGGCCTCCTCGGCTCACGCCGACCCGTTCTCCGACTTCCAGACCCGCGTCCGGACCGACTACGTCAAGCCGTTCGCGCTCGACCTCGGCGGCGTGCTCGGCGGAGCCTCGGCCCACACCGGCCGCACGCTCGGCATGCCCGGGTTCTGGGCCGGCGCCGTCGCCGCGGTCCAGCTCCGGCCGGACCGGGACGACCGCGTGCTGCGCGACGCGGGCGTGAAGGCCTTCGGCGTGCCGCTGATCGAAGCCGGGGTCGGCCTGCCCTTCAAGATCGACGTCATCGTCCACGGCATGAGCGCGTACGGCGCCTCGATCTACGGCGGCGGCGTGCGCTATGGAGTGTACAAGACCGACCTCGTGGACACCTTCCTGCCGAACGTCTCCCTCTCCGTCTTCGGCGACAAGGTCAACCACAAGTACTTCAGCGCGACGCATGCCGCGGCCAACGCGGTCGCGACGTGGAACCTGCCGATCCTCAAGCCGTTCTTCCTCGCGGGCTTCGACGTCACCGAGGTGAAGGTCGGCGCGGCGACGACGCCGGGCGTGGCCGGCACGAAGGCCACCGCGCGCGGCTCGCGCTTCTCCGTCGGCGCGGACGTGCATCCCTTCCCTTTCCTCAGCCTGCGCGGCGCCTACACCTTGCGCCACGGCCTCCCGGGCTTCGACCTCGGGCTCGGCGTCCAGTTCTAGATTGGCGATCTACACGCGCACGGGCGACAAGGGCGAGACCGGCCTGTTCGGCGGCGGACGCGTGTCCAAGAGCCACCCGCGCGTGGCGGCCTACGGCGACATCGACGAGCTCAACAGCGCGCTGGGCCTGGCGCGCGCGGCGCTGAGGGAAGATCCCGCCCTCGGCTCCGTCGACGAGGGCTTGTCCCGCGTGCAGGCCGAATGCTTCGTCATCGGCGCCCTGCTCGCCACGCCCGCCGATAAATTGGGGAAGCTGTCTCCCCCGTTCGACACGGGCCTTCCGTCCGAGGCGCCCAAACGCCTCGAAACCGAGATCGACGCCTGGGATAAAAATTTAACGCCGCTGAAAACGTTCATCCTCCCCGGCGGCGGCCGCGCCGGCGCGGCCCTTCATCTCGCGCGCTCGATCAGCCGGCGCGCGGAGCGCGCGGTGGTGGATCTGTCGGCGTCGGACGCCGTCCCCAACGGCGTGATCGTGTACCTCAATCGCCTGTCCACCTGGCTGTTCGTCGCCGCGCGCTTCGTCAACAAGGAAACCGGCCACGGCGAAACCCCGTGGACCGGCTTGACGAAATGAACGCGGTCGTCGTCAAAGGCGTCATTCACGAGTACCCCGCCAAACGCAAGGCCCCCGCCCGCCGCGCGCTCAACGACGTGTCGTTCTCCGTCGCCGAAGGCGAGCTGTTCGGCCTCCTCGGCCCCAACGGCGGCGGCAAGAGCACGCTGTTCCGGATCCTCGCCACCTCGTTCGCGCCCACCGCCGGCTCGGCGACGATCCTCGGCCGCGATTTGATCGCCGCGCCCGCGTCCGTGCGCCCGTTCCTCGGCGTGGTGTTCCAGTACCCGTCGATCGACAACAAGCTGACGGTGCGCGAGAACCTCGTTCACGGGGGCCGGCTTTACGGGCTGTCCGGGCCGACCTTGGCCAAGAGAGTCGACGAGATGCTGGGCCATTATCGCTTGTCCGCGCGCGCGAGCGACCTCTGCGGAACCCTGTCCGGCGGCCTGCGCCGCCGCGTCGAGCTCGCGAAAAGCCTGCTCCACAAGCCAAAGATCATCCTCCTCGACGAGCCCTCGACCGGCCTCGATCCGGCCGCCCGCCAGGACCTCTGGGAGCACCTGATGACGCTCAAGGCCGACGGCGCCACGATCCTGACGACCACCCACCTCATGGACGAGGGCGACCGCTGCGACCGCGTCGCCATCCTCGACCAGGGAAAGATCGTGGCCCTCGGCGCGCCTTCGGCGCTCAAGGCCGAGATCGGCGGCGACGTGATCACGATCGAGACCGATGACGCCTCCGGCCTGCGCGACGAGATCACCCGGCGCTTCGGCGTCACGCCTCAGGCGTTCGGCTCCGTGCTGCGCCTCGAGCGCGCCGCGGGCCACGCCTTCATCCCTCAGCTCGTCGAAGCCTTTCCCGGGAGGCTCAAGACGGTCAGCCTCTCCCGCCCGAGCCTCGAGGACGCGTTTCTGCATCACGCCGGACGGCGCTTCACCGACGCTCAGGCTCCCTCATGACCGCCCTGCTCACTCTCTGGGAGCGCGACATCGTGCGTTTTTTCCGCGACAAGCCGCGCGTGATCGGCGGGCTCGTCCCGCCGATCGTGTTCTGGCTCCTGATCGGCTCCGGCCTGGGCACGGCCTTGCGCGTGCCCGGCGCGCCCGAGGGCCTGAGCTTCCTCCAGTACTTCTACGCGGGAACCTTGGTGCTCATCGTCCTGTTCACGTCGATCTTCGCGACGATCTCGATCATCGAGGACAGGCGCGAGGGCTTCCTTCAGTCCGTGCTCGTCGCCCCGGTCTCGCGCCTGTCCATCGTGCTCGGCAAGGTGCTGGGATCGGCGACGGTCGGCCTGGCGCAGGGCCTGGCCTTTCTGCTTCTCGCCGGCCCCGCCGGCCTGCATCCGGGCCTCGAGGGCTACGCCTTGGCCGTCGCCGTCCTGGCCCTCGCCTCGGTCGGCCTCACGGGCCTCGGCTTCTGCATCGCGTGGGTGCTCGACTCGTCCCAGGGCTTCCACTCGGTCATGAATCTCTTCCTGATCCCGATGTGGATGCTGTCGGGCGCGCTGTTTCCCGCCTCCACGGCGCCGCGCTTCCTGCGCGCCGTCATCGCGGTCAACCCCACGGCATACGCGGTCACCGGGCTCCAGCGGGCGCTGCTCCCTTCCGTCGTCGCCGACGGCGCGGCCTCGACGGGCGCCTGCCTCGCGATCCTCGCCGCTTTCGCCGCGATCATGATCGCGGCAAGCGTCTTCGTCGCCTCCCGCCGCGACGCGCGCTGACCCGTCCCCGTCAGAACGTCTCTTTCTCGCCCGGCGCCAAAACCGAATCAACCGCGAAAATCCGGCACAGCTCGCTCTCTGGAATGTCGGGGTTCGTCCCGCCCCAGGAATTGCGCGTGTGAAACACGAGGCCGGCGGGGGTCGTGTCGTAGCCGATGATCATGAAGGCGTGGTAAGCGTCCCGCGTCTGATCGGTCTGCCCCCAGGCCGTCAGGCCCGACAGGGACATGGACACGCACACCGGGCGCCGGGCGTCGAGCTCGCCCTTCAACGCCGCGCGTTGGCCGGACGCGTGCGCCAGGCAGTCCTTCGGCGGAAGGGCCTTATACTCGGGCTTGAAGTCGAAGTTCGACTTCGTGCGCAGCCGAAAGCCGGCGAACTTCTTCTGGACCGCGTCGCGCTCCGCCGACTCGGCGGAGCCGCGCCCCTCCAGCATGTTCGTGAGAATTCTTTTCGAATTGTCCTCGGTGGAGAGCGCTTTCCAGTGGGCGCGCGGATCGTACATGCGCTTTTCCAGCCAGCTGAACTTTTCGTAGTCCTCCTGGATCCCCGCCATCGTCTTCTGCTCCGCG
This sequence comes from Elusimicrobiota bacterium, assembly GCA_023249695.1. Lineage (GTDB taxonomy): Bacteria > Elusimicrobiota > Elusimicrobia > UBA1565 > UBA9628 > GWA2-66-18. Next base: position 673 of record JAHFCD010000078.1, on the reverse strand, counting down.
CCGCGGTACTTCACGTACCGGTCGGCGAACTTCACGTACGAGCCGCCGGTCAGCGCCCCGTGCTCCAAGACGAAGCGGATGTCGCCCGCCGCATCGTTGCCCTCCGCCATCTCGCATTTGCCGCTGGCGCAGAAACTCGAATACACATCGCCGCTGAGGACGGTCCGCCGCAGGAAAACATCCTGCTCCGCGATCTTGATGAACGAATGGTAGTTGCGGTAATGAGCGGCCTCGAGCACCGCCACCGAGCCGAAGGCGTGGCAGGCGCCGATCGCGGATTGGTCGCGGGTGGACGGATCGGCGAATTGGGGCAGCAAATCGACCTTTCCCCCCGCGGCCGCCGGCGCCGGCGCCGACGCCGGCGACACGCCGGCCGGCGCGGACTGGGGCTGGGGCCGGGGCCGGGCCTTGCGCGCGGCCTCGGCCGCGGCATGCGCGGAGGCCCGGAAGCCGGCGATGATGTCGTCGGCGTCGTCGGCCGTTCCGGCCCAGCCGGCCGGACAGGAGAGCAGCAGCCCTAAAATGAGCGCGGCGCGAGGGGGTTTCACGAGGCCTCCGGAGTCCTCGTTAGTATAAAGGTAAGCCGGGCAAATTCAAGGGGCATTTCCTCCAAGTTCACGGGGTTTTGAATCCGGGCGATTGAACGACCTGGCGCCTTCGGCGCCAGGGTTTT
>JAHFCD010000551.1 GCA_023249695.1 Elusimicrobiota bacterium | reverse complement strand
ATCGGCGAGCCCGGCACCCAGCTGACCCTCCGCACGTTCCACATCGGCGGCGCGGCGTCCCGCGTCACCAAGCGCTCGAACGCGCTGTCCGTCAAGGGCGGCATGGTCGAGTTCAAGGCCGTACGCACGATCAAGAACCACGACGGCAGCATCGTCGTGGTCTCCCGCGCCGGCATGGCGCTCGTCCACGACAAGGCCACGGGCATGAACGAGGAGTTCAAGCTGCCCTACGGCTCGCGCCTCAAGATCTCGGACGGCGACAAGGTCGCTCCCGGCGGACTGCTCGCCGAGTGGGACCCTTACACGATGCCGATCGTCTCCGAGCACGAGGGCGCGGTCGTCCTCAAGGACGTCAAGGAAGGCGTGTCCCTGCGCACCGACTTGAATAAGATCACCGGCATCGTCGAGCGCCGCATCATCGAGCAGGAAGCTCGACGCGGCGAGCGCGGCGCCGGAGCGGCGAAGCGGCTCAACCCCCGCGTCGTCGTCGAGAAGGGCGGCAAGGAGGTCGCGGTGTTCCCGCTTCCGACCGACACCATCCTGCTCGTGGCCGAGGAGCAGGCCGTGCACGTCGGCGACATCATGGCCAAGATTCCCCAGGAGATCACGAAGTCCAAGGACATCACGGGCGGTCTGCCCCGCGTGGCCGAGCTCTTCGAGGCCCGCAAGCCCAAAAACCCCGCGATCATCTCCGAGATCGAAGGCGTCGTCGGCCTCGGCATCGGCGCGAAGGGCCTCGTCCAGGTCTCCGTCCGCAACGAGGAGACGGACATGGTCCGCGAGTACCTCATCGCGCAGGGTAAGCATCTCGTCGTGTACGAAGGCGACCGCGTCGGCGTCGGCGAGGCCCTCACCGACGGCGCGATCAACCCCCACGACGTCCTTCACGTGAAGGGCATCAAGGAAGTCCAGGAATTCCTCGTCAACGCGATCCAGGAAGTTTACCGCCTGCAGGGCGTGACGGTCTCCGACCGCCACATCGAGTGCATCGTCCGTCAGATGCTGCAGAACGTCAAGGTGGACAACTCCGGCGACACCTCGTTTCTGAAGGGCGAGATTGTGAACCGCTTTATATTCGCCGCCGAAAATCGGGCGACTAAAGAGAAGGGGGGCAAGGAAGCCCAGGCCGAGCCCGTCCTGCTCGGCATCACGAAGGCCTCCCTCGCGTCGAGCTCGTTCATCTCGGCCGCGAGCTTCCAGGAGACGACCCGCGTCCTCACTCAGGCCGCGACGACGTCGCAGATCGATTACCTCAAGGGATTGAAGGAAAACGTCATCATCGGCCACATGATCCCGGCCGGCACGGGCCTCCAGGCTCGCGAAAAACTCATCGAACTCGCCGCGCAAGCCGCGGCGGGCCAGCAGTAGGAGATTAATGTCATGCCCACGATCAGTCAGCTCATTCGCCTCGGACGCACGAAGAAGCGCACGCGTCCCAAGGCTCCCGCCCTGCAGCATTGCCCGCAGAAGCGCGGCGTCTGCACCTTGGTGAAGACCACGACCCCGAAGAAGCCCAACTCGGCCCTGCGCAAGATCGCGCGCATCAAGCTGACCAACGGCATCGAGGTCACGGGCTACATCCCCGGCGTCGGCCACAACCTGCAGGAGCACTCGATCGTTATGATCCGCGGCGGCCGCGTGAAGGACCTGCCCGGCGTGCGCTACCACATCCTGCGCGGCGTCCTCGACGCCTCCGGCGTCGATGGCCGCAGACAGGGACGCTCGCTGTACGGCGCGAAGCGCCCGAAGAAAGAAGCTCCCAAGTAATTAATTTAGAGAGGATATAGAACATGCCCCGCAAAGGACTTCGCCCCCGTGACCGCCGCCCTCCGCCTCCCGCGGACTATCGCTATAAGTCGGTGCTCGTTTCGCGCCTGATTAACAAGCTCGACCACGCCGGCCGCAAGGCCCAGGCCGAGCGCGTCATGTACGACGCCCTGGAGATCGTGGCCGAGAAGACGAAAGAGCCCGCGCTCGACGTCTTCACCCGCGCCATCGAGAACATCCGCCCGCTTCTCGAGGTCAAGGCCCGCCGCGTCGGCGGCGCCACCTATCAGGTGCCGATCGAAGTGTCGGTGACCCGCTCCTCCACGCTCGCGATGCGCTGGATGCTCGACGCGGCCCGCGCCAAGTCCGGCAAGCCGATGGCCGAGCGTCTCGCCGAGGAAATCCTCGCGGCGAACAAGAAGGAAGGCATCGCCTTCAAGAAG
>JAHFCD010000550.1 GCA_023249695.1 Elusimicrobiota bacterium | reverse complement strand
ATTGATATACTGTGATCATGGAGCCTTTGGACCGCCGGCACCTCCCCCACAAGACGGGCGTCTACATCATGTGCGACGCCGGCGGAGAGATCCTCTATATCGGCAAGGCGCTCGATTTGTCCAAGAGGGTCGCGCAGTACTTCAACCCCAACAAGGACGATCTTAAGAATCAAAGCCTCGCCCCGCTGATCCGGCGCATCGACTACATCCTGTGCGAGTCCGAGCGCGAGGCGCTCCTCCTCGAGCGCCGGCTGATCAACGAGAATCAGCCCTTCTTCAACGTCATGTGGAAGGACGGCAAGACCTACCCCTACCTCAAGATCTCCATGGGGGAGGACTTTCCGAGGATCTTCACCACGCGCCGCAAGGTGCGCGACGGAGGGGCGTATTTCGGGCCCTACCCGAAGGTCACGCCGATCCGGGCCCTCCTCCGTTATCTGTGGAAGCAGCGCTTGTTCCCGCTGCGGCCCTGCCGCTGGGATTTCTCGGAGGCCAAGCCGCTCGACCAGCGCAAGATCACCGGCTGCCTCTACTACCACACCAAGGAATGCCCGGCGCCCTGCGCGGGCAGGATCTCGAAGGACAAGTATCGGGACATCGCGGAGCGGGCCGTGCTGTTCTTCAAGGGCAAATACGACGATCTTCGCGGCGACTTCGAGCGGGAGATGAAGACCGCCTCGGAAGCCATGGATTACGAGCGCGCGGCGCAACTGCGCGACAACGTCGCGGCGCTGTCCCAGATGGGCGAGCGGGTCCGGGTGCGCGCCGTCGAGGCGGACCAGGTCGGCGGACACACCGCGCGGACGCAGATGGTCACCGACCTGCAGAAGGCCCTGATGCTGCCGGCTCCACCGGTGCGCATCGAGTGCTTCGACATCTCCCATTTCCAGGGGCACCAGACCGTCGCGTCGATGGTTTGCTTTTCCGGCGGCAAGCCCGACCGCGACCGCTACCGCAAGTTCAAGATCCGCGACACGGCGGGCATCGACGACTTCAAGTCCATGCGCGAGGCCGTCTATCGCCGCTACAAGCGCCTGCTGGCCGAGAAGTCGCCCTTGCCCGACCTGATCCTCATCGACGGCGGCAAGGGCCAGCTGAGCGCCGCGCAGGAGGCCCTCAAGGACCTATCGGTCAAGATTCCGATGGCATCGCTGGCCAAGCGCATCGAGGAGGTGTTCCTCCCCGGTCGCCCGGAATCGATCATCCTGGGCTTGGACGACCCGGCGCTGCGCTTGCTCCAGCAGCTCCGCGACGAGGCCCATCGCTTCGGCGTCGCCTACCACCGCCTGCTGCGCGACAAGCACCTGTTCGAAGAATAGCGAAACGCCGATGTTGGCCGGGGAGGAGGATCGACCCTCGCCGGGGACGTTCGGATTGACCTCACTCCGGGGTCCGTCCGCGACGTATAAAAGACTCTGGTCGCGGCGGACCCCAGGCCGCCGGCGAGGGTCGATCCTCCTCCCCGATTAAATCACCTTGCGGGGCATGGGCGAACGGATTTATCGCCTGCGGCGATGGGCTTCTTTGTCCGCGCGCAACGACGAGGAAGCGGGCGGGCCGATTTCCTGAGAGATCATAAGGCCCGGCGGCGGGATCATGCCCGATGGGGCCTGGGGTTGACGCGACCATGGCCGTCGTTGTCGCGTCTACCCCGGAGGTCGGGTCAATCCCGACCGTCCCCGGAGGGCATGATCCCGCCGCCGGGCCGTCTTAAGCCGTTCTCGTTTTAATCGGCCGGCGCGCGATCAGCCTTCAGCCATTCCGCCGAGCTCGAACATCGGCATGAACATCGCGATGACGATCGTGCCGATGATGAGTCCCATGACGACGATGACGATGGGCTCGATCAGCGAGGTCAGCCCCTTGACCGCGGTGTCGACCTCCTGGTCGTAGAAGTCCGCGATCTTGCTCAGCATGATGTCGAGCGCGCCGGTTTCCTCGCCGACGGAGATCATCGAGGTGACCATGTTCGGGAAGATGCCGGATTTCTTGAGCGGATCGGAGAGGTGGCCGCCTTCGCGGATGGACTCGCGCGTCGCGTCGACGGCCTCGGCGATGACGACGTTGCCGGCCGTCTGGGCGACGGTCTCCAACGCCTGCATGATCGGCACGCCGGACTTGATCAAGGTCCCGAGCGTGCGGGTGAAGCGCGCGACGGCGACCTTCTTCAGGATGGGCCCGAAGATCGGCGCCTTGAGCGAATAGCCGTCGA
>JAHFCD010000549.1 GCA_023249695.1 Elusimicrobiota bacterium | reverse complement strand
GGCGGCGGAGAAGCCGGCGATCAGCGAGCGCAGCAAGGCCGGGCCGGAGCCCCGCGTGTCGCGCCCGACGGCGATCAGCGGCGCGTGGCCGTTGATCTTGACGCCCTGGCGCTCGAGGAGGACGCGGGCCCCGTGGAACGCGAGGGCGCGAACGGCGTCGGGCTTGAGCGCGCCCTGGCCCGGAATGCCGCGGACTCCGTCGGTGCCGAACAGCGCGCCGCTCACGCGGCCTCGGAGACGGCGCGCAAAGTTTCAAGCACCCGGCGCGTGTCCAGCACGTCGTGAACGCGCAGGATCGCCACGCCGTTGAAGCAGGCGTAGGCGGCGATCGAGAGGGACGCCGCGAGACGATCCCCCGCTCCGTTGTCGCTCAAGATCTTTCCGAACATCGACTTGCGGGAGACGCCGAGGAGCACGGGGGCGATCGCGGCGAGCTCGCCGGAACGCTTGATCAAGGTTAAATTGTCGCTGAGCGTCTTTCCGAAGCCGATGCCGGGGTCGACGACGACCTGGGACGGGCGTCCTCCGGCGGCGAGGAACGACTCGACGCGGCCCCGCAGGAACTGGGAGACCTCGGAGAAACAATCTTTGTAGGTCGGGCTGGACTGCATCGTTTTGGGCGAGTCGCCGAGCATATGCATCAAAATGACGCGCTCGGCGCGCAACGACACGTTAAGCATCTCTTTGTCCGCGCGAAGCGCGGAAATATCGTTGACGATCACCGCGCCGCAATCCAACGCCTCGGCCGCGATCGCGGCCTTGCTTGTATCAACGGAAATTTTAATCTTAACCTTGCGGGCGACGGCTTTTATGACCGGGATCACGCGCGAGCGTTCTTCCTCCAGGCTGACGGCTTCGGAACCCGGACGGGTCGATTCGCCGCCGAAATCCAATATATCGGCGCCCTCCTCGACGAGCATCAGCGCGCGCTCGACGGCGGCTTCGCAGGTGCTCGCGCGGCTTCCCTCATGAAACGAATCGGGAGTGCAATTGACGACGCCCATGATCAACGGTTTTTGAAATCGCTGCGCGATTTCGTCGACGGCCGCGGGGCGTGTCATCGTCGTCGGGGTCACGATGTTAGGCGCGGGCCCCGGCCAGGATGACGTCCACGTCGTCGCCGCTGAGCACCTCGCGGTCGAACAGCGACTGCGCCAGATGATCGAGCGCCTTCTTGTTGGCGGCCAGGATCGCGCGGGCTTTCGCCTGCGCTTCCGTCACGAGGCGCTTCACTTCCTCGTCGACCAGCTGCATGGTCCGCTCGGAGAAGGCCCCGCCCTTGTTCAGGTCGCGGCCCATGAACATCTCCTGGTCGGGCTTCTTCAGCGACAGCGGCCCGACGATGTCGCTCATGCCGAACTCGGTGACCATGCGCGTCGCGTAGGCCGTGGCCTTGGACAGGTCGTCCGCGGCGCCGGTCGTGATCTCGTTGAAGGCGAGTTCCTCGGCGGCGCGGCCGCCGAGCAGGATCGCGAGGCGGTTGGTGATGTCCACGCGAGAGGTCAGATATTTATCCTCGAGCGGAAGCTGGAGGGTGTAGCCGAGCGCGAAGCCGCGCGAGAGGATGGAGACCTTGTGCACGGGGTCCGTGCCGGGCAGCATCTTCGCGACGAGGGTGTGGCCGCACTCGTGGTAGGACACGATCTTCTTCTCGCGCTCGGACATGATATTCGAGCGCTTTTGCGGGCCGGCCATGACGCGCTCGATCGCCTCCTCGAGGTCGGAGAGCTCGACGACCTCCTTGTTCTTGCGCGCGGCGAGCAGGGCGCCCTCGTTGATGACGTTGGCGAGGTCCGCGCCGGCGAAGCCGGGCGTGCGGCGGGCGACGACGGCGAGGTCCGCGTCGGGCGCCATCTTCACGATCTGGGAATGCACCTTGAGGATCGCCTCGCGGCCCTTGCAGTCGGGCACGGGCACGTTGATCTGCCGGTCGAAGCGGCCGGGCCGCAGGAGCGCCGTGTCGATCACGTCGGGACGGTTCGTCGCGGCGATGAGGATGATGCCCTGGTTCTGCTCGAAGCCGTCGAGCTCGACGAGGAGCTGGTTGAGCGTCTGCTCGCGCTCGTCGTGGCCGCCGCCGATGCCGGCGAAGCGAGCCCGGCCGACCGCGTCGAGCTCGTCGATGAAGATGACGGCGGGAGCGGCCTTCTTGGCCTGGTCGAAAAGATCCCGCACGCGCGACGCGCCGACGCCGACGAACATCTCGACGAAC
>JAHFCD010000077.1 GCA_023249695.1 Elusimicrobiota bacterium | reverse complement strand
TCTACGCCCCGTCGTTCGCTCCGGCCGCGGCCGCGCGCGCCCTCTGGCTGTACCCGTGGACCTTGCTCTGGCCCAAGGGTTATCACGCGCTCTACGCCCTGCAAAGCGACGGCAACTCCCTCGGCATGCCGGCGTGGCTCGCGCTCGGCCTGGCGGCTCTCGTGACGGCCGTCCTCTGGTTCCGCCGCCGCCGCTGGCCCGCCGCCTTGCTCGTCTGGGCCGCTTACGCCGCCGCGGTCCTGCCGCCCGCCCTCGGCGCGCAGGACGGCGAGGTCTACGTCTACCTGGCTTACGGCTACCTGGGGTGCATCGGGTTTTTCATCCTCGCGGGCGCGGCGGTTCGGCGCGCCTCCGGGCTCGCCGCCGCCTGCGCTCTCGCGCTGGCGCTGATCGCGGGGTCCCGCGCCGAGACCCGCCACTGGTCCGATCAGGTCGCCTTCTGGAGCCGCGCGGTCGCGCGCGACCCGGATTTCAGCCCCGCCGTCGGCCAGCTCGGGGGCGCCCTGCTCCAGGCCGGGCGCTACGAGGAGGCCTTCCGCTATCTGTCGGCGCGGCGGGCGGCCGCTCCCGATGATGCGGAGGCCGCGGCGAACATGGAAATCCTGAAGCGCGAGGCGCCGGGGCTCTTTCGAGCGCCCTGAGTTAAGGGAGCAGGTCCGTGGTGCAGTTGGACTGGCTGCAGGACAGCACGCCGGAAGGTCCGACGTAGGTCACCGTGTAGGCGAGATAAGGCGCGGGCGCCGCGGGGGTGCGGCGCAAGGTCGCGGAGTAGGTCGCGCCGCCGGTCAGCGCCAAGGGCCCGAAGTTTTTGTTCGCGCAGGTGACGTCGAGCGCGCCGGTGACCGAGGCGTAGGTGAGGTTTTTAAGGTAATAGCGCTCCTGCGCGCCCTTGATGGTCATGAAGCAGGAGGTGGCTTCGGCGAAGCGGCCTTTTTCGACGACCTTGAAGTACTGAGGCACCGCGATCGCGGCCAGGATGCCGATGATGAGGACGACGACCAGCAGCTCAATGAGAGTGAAGCCGGGTTCGGATCGTTTCGCGCGGCGAATGTCCTTTTCCATGGTTCGCTCCCTGACGCAATCACGCCCCGGAACGGCTTGAGCCGTTCCGGGGCGTTATGCGTGGAGGACCTTAAGGCAGCAGGTCCGTGGTGCAGTTCGACTGGCTGCAGCTCAGCGTGCCGGCCGGACCGACGTAGGTCACGGTGTAGGCGAGGTACGGCGCCGGAGCCGCGGGGTTGCGCCGCAGCGTCGCGGAGTACGTCGCGCCGCCGGTCAGAGCCGGAGCCGCGAACGCCTTGCCGGCGGGGCAGGTGACGTCGAGCAGCGTCGCGAGGGACGCGTAGACGTTGTACTTCAGGTAGTAGCGCTCCTGGGCACCCTTGAGCGTGGAGAAGCACGAGGTGGCTTCGGAGAAGCGACCCTTCTCGACGACCTTGAAGTACTGAGGAACCGCGATCGCGGCCAAGATACCGATGATGAGGACGACGACCAGCAGCTCGATGAGCGTGAAGCCGGCCTGGGGCCGCTTCAGCGCGCGCCACGTTTTAAGTTTCATTCTATTCTACCTCCGAAAATATATCCGAACTGCTGGTTTCAGTGTAGCAGTTCCGCGCGGAGGCGCCTGTATTAATTGTGGTTAAAATGTGAATTCGCTATGATGCGGCCATGCCCCGCGTGCTCATCATCGAGGACGATCCCAAGATCGTCGAAGCCATCGAGAAAACCCTGTCGATGGGCTCGGCCTTCACCATGCGCTGGATCGCCGAGCCGGCGAAGGCCCTCGGCGAGGCGGTCGACTCCAAGCCGGACCTGATCCTCCTGGACGTGCGCATGCCGGGCGGCGACGGCCGCGTCGTGCTCAAGGCGCTGAAAACCAACGCCGCGACGAGCGGGATCCCCGTCATCATGCTGACCGGGATGTCGAGCGAGGGCGACAAGGTCCTCGCCCTGAATCTCGGCGCCGACGACTACGTCGTCAAGCCCTTCGGCGCGATGGAGCTCCTCGCCCGCGTGCAGGCGGTGCTCCGCCGCGCGGGCCCCGGCCCGGTCACGGGCCGGGAGGCCGAGGCGGGACGGCTGCGCATGGACACGGAATCGCGCGAGGCCCTGCTCGACGGCAAGCCGCTCAAGCTTCAGGCGCGCGAGTTCGAGGTCCTTTTCCTGCTTCTCAGCCACGCCGGCAAGGTCCTCACGCGCCAGTTCCTGATCGAGAACACGTCCTCGTACGGCGGCGCGGTCGAAACGCGCAGCCTCGACACCCACATCAAGAACCTGCGCAAGAAGCTCGGCTCGCGCGCGTCGATGCTGCAGACCGTGCCCAAGGTCGGCTACCGCCTTGCCCCCTAAACGCCGGGCCGTCTACTTCGCGTTCCAGGGCCTGCTGATGGCGGTTCTGCTGCTGCTGTTCCTTTACCAGGGAGCGGGGCACGAAGGCTGGGTGGCCCAGATCTCGCTGCTTCTGGTCTGCCTCGGCGGCTCGATGGGCCTCATCCGTCTCGTCAGCGACCAGACGCTCGCGCGCGGCTGGTTCCAGGCCGGGCTTTTCCTCGGCGACGCGCTGCTGGCCACCGTGATCCTCAGCTGGATCCAGCCGCAGCCTGAGCTGTTCCTCATCTACACCTTGATCGTCTTCGGCTCCGCGCTGACGCGCAGCGCGCGGCAAAGTCTCATCGTGGCCGTCGTGACCATCCTGCTCTACACCCTCACCTGGTGGCGCCCGGACTCCTGGCTGTCGCAAAGCCCCGTTTTCTGGCTGCGTTTTCTTTTTCTCGTCGTCTCGGCGGTTCTGCTGGCCATCCTCTCGCGGGATTCCCAGGAGGCCCAGGACGAGGACAAGCGGCGCTACGACGAGCGCCTGATCCAGGTCGAGCGCCTGGCGACGCTCGGGCGCGTCGCCGCCGAGGTCGCGCACCGCATCAAGGGCCCGCTCACGACCATCGCCGTCAACGCCGAGGTCGCCGCGCACCGCCACGGCGACGACAAGAAGATCCTCAAGGAGCTGCAGCAGATCACCGAGGAGGTGCAGCGGTGCAAGGACATCCTGAAGAACCTCCTCGATCTCGGCCGCATCGAGGAGATGGACTCGGAAACCCTCGACTTGCGCGTGCCGGTCGAGCGGGCGCTGAAGCTCATCAAGCCGCAGGCCGTCGACCGCAAGCTTCACCTCGAGTCCGCGGGGCTCGAGGGCCCGATGAAGACCCAGGGCGACGAGTCCTTGATCCAGGAGGCGGTGTACGCGCTCCTGCAAAACGCGGTCGAGGCGGCGAACCGGGGCGGTCGCATTCGCGTCGAGGCCTCGACCTTCGGCGGCATGCACCGGCTGACCGTCGGCGACGACGGCGCGGGCGTGGCCAAGGGCGATCTGGAAAAAATATTTCAGCCGTTTTTCACGACGAAGAAGGAAGGCTCGGGCCTCGGGCTTTCGGCCGCCCTGCGCATCGCGCAGAAGCACGGCGGCACGGTCGAGGCGGACAGCCCCGGCGCCGGCCTTGGCGCGCGCTTCACCTTGGTCCTCCCCGCTTCCCGGTAGCGGGTTTAACTCTTCGGGCGCGCGTCTTGGCGCCGGCTCCCTTCGTTTCCAACGTTGGAAACGATCGGGCTCAGCGTCCGACGGGAGACCAGTGCGGCGTGACGCTGGAGCCGGGCACGTCGGCCATCAGCCGGGGCGCCGAGCCGTCGGCGTCCATCACCCAGATCTGGGAGCGCTTGCCGCGCGTCGAGGAGAACGCCAGGAAGCGGCCGTCGGGCGACCACGCCGGATCCTCGTTGGAGCCTTCGCCGTGGGTGAGCTGGCGCAGCTGGCCGCCGGTGATGTCCACGAGGAAGATGTCCATCTTGTCCTTGTTGTGGGCGCGGCCGGCGAAGGCGATCCACTCTCCGGTCGGGGACCAGGCGGGGGCGTCGCACCAGTTCAGGCTGGTCAGCCGCGTGATCGCCTTCGTCGGGATGTCGAGGATGTGGATCTGGGGGTTGCCGGAGCGGTCGGAGATGAAGGCGACCTGGCGCGCGTCGGGGGAGAACGTCGGCGTGCTGTCGGCCCCGAAGTGGCTCGTCAGCCGTTCGGCCGGACCGCCGCCCGCGACCGCTCTCACGTAGAGGTTGGGGCTCTTGCCCCGGGAGAGCGTCATCAGGATCTTCGTCCCGTCGGGGGAAAAACCGCCCGCGATGTTCAGGCCCTGCTCGCTCGAGAAGCTCTTGGAGTGGCCGGTCTCGAGATCGAGCATCCAGAGGTCGGGGTTGCCGTCCTTGTAGCTCGTGTAGGCGAGGCTGCGTCCGTCGGGGGAGAAGCGCGGCAGCAGCGAGATCGACTTGTTGTCGGTCAGGCGCTTGACCGCGTCCCCGTCGTAGTCCATCACCCAGATTTCCTTATGGCCGGTGCGGTTGTTGGCGAACGCGATGCGCGTGCGGGCGATCCCGTCGCGGCCCGTCGAGGCCTTGACGATGTCGTCGGAGATCCGGTGGGCGAGCGCCCGGAGCCAGTCGGCGTCCTGACGATAAAAGCGTTCGAAAATGGTTTCGCCGCCCGCCGCGTTCGCGAGCTTCACGCGGACCGAGACCTTGTCGGCGTTTTTCGACGCCTTCGCGGTCAGCCGCCAGGTCGCGCCTTTCACGGGCTCCGCGGCGTTGTCCTCGTCGGTCACCTCGAAGCGGCGGGAGAGCATCAGGTCCTGGCGCACGATCTCGCGCAGGTCCTTGGCCAGGAGGGCGTCGGCGCCGACCTTGGGGTCCTCGGCCTCGAACGGCGGCAGGGCCAAGCCCGGGTTCGGCTGTCCCGCGGCGCCGGTCAGCGCCAGCTTCACCTCGGTCTGGGCCGGCGCGGGAACCACGAGCAGCGCGACGAGGAGCAGCCCCGGGATCATCATTTCTTGGGCTTGGGCAGGCGCTTGAGGACGGCGCCGGCCTCCCGGGCTTCGGGGGTCTTCGGAAAATCGGCCTGCAGGGATTCGAGGTAGGCGCGGGCTTCCTCGCCGCCCTTCTTGAGATTGATCAAGGACAGCGCGTAGTGCAGGCGCGCGCCCGGGGTCTGGCCGCTCTTCGGGTATTTATCGAGGACGATCGCGAACTGGCGCCCGGCCTTTTCCCACTGCTTGAGCCCGAAGTAGGCGAGGCCGAGATCGTACGTCGCGACGTCGGTGAGGTCGCCCTTCGGAAAATCCTTCAGGTATTGCTCGAAGCCCTTCGCGGCCACCGCGTGGTCCTTGGCCTGGAGGCGCTTCTCGGCGGTGTAGAACACGTCGGTGGCGCTTTCCCGGGCGCTCTCGCGCTTGGCCTCGGCGAGCGCGGCCTTCTGATCTTCCAGGCCTTCGGCCTGGGCCTTGCTGATCGTCTGGCCGAGCGCGGCGACCTTGCCGGAGATCTGCGCGCCGAGGTCGTCGAGCTTGCTCGAGAGCTTGCTCATGTCGCCCTGGGACGACTTCACGGTCTCGGTGTAGGCGGTCAGCTCCTCGCGGAGCTGCTTGATCGAGACGGACAGGTCGGCCTGGTTGGCCTGGAGCGAGCCGACGGTCTTCTTCAGCTCCTCGACCTGGGTCTTCACCTCGTCGGACTGCTGCGACAGGTCGAGCATGTCCTTCTGCGTGGCGACGCAAGAGGACAGCAGCAGCGCGCCCGCCGCGAGCAGGGGGGCCCGCCGGGCGCTCATTGAGCGGCCGTGCCGGCCTTGGCGCGCACGCCGGTCACGGCGCGGCGGTTCTTCGACCAGCACTCCTCGGTCTGCTCGGCGCACATCTGCTGCTCCTTGCCGTAGGAGATCGTCGCCACCCGCCGGCCGTCGACGCCGAGGCGGATGTAGTAGTCGCGGACTTCCTTCGCGCGCTTCTGGCCGAGCGCGAGGTTGTAGGCGACCGTGCCGCGGTCGTCGCAGTTTCCGGCGACGAGGAAGTCGGAGCCCTTGCGGGTTTTCATGAGCGCCGCGTTGGCCTTGAGCACGTCGAGCGACTCGGGGGAGAGCTGGGCGCTGTCGTAGTCGAAGCGCACGGGCTGGATGTCCGGGTCCACGTCGAAGCCCGAGCCGCGCAGGCTGGCCTCGACGACCTCGGCTCCCGGGGGGAGCGGGGCGGCCTCGGTGTTCTCGCCGGCGGCGGCGCCGTTCTTCCCGTTTTTGCTCAAGGAATTCTTCTTGGCCTGCGGGGTCGTGCAGGCGGCGAGGACGGCCGCGGCCAGCGCGAAAGAGAGGAGTTTCTTCATGCGCTTATCATACAAAAAACAAAAACTCCAGTTCAGGCCGCGGTGGGGGCGGTCTTCTTGAGGACCTCGCCTTTCGGGCCGATGTCGTAATACAGGGGCATGCAGGTGCCGATGTTCACGAGCATGATCTGCTCGGGCGTCAGCTTCTCCAGCTCCATCACGATCGCGCGCAGCGAGTTGCCGTGCGCGGAGACGAGAACGTTTTTCCCGCTCTTCGCTTCCGGGAGGATTCGCGCGTTGAAGTAGGGCAAGGTCCGGTCGGCCGTGTCCTTGAGGCTCTCGCCGTTGGGCGGCTTCACGTCGAAGGAGCGCCGCCAGATGTGCACCTGCTGCTCGCCGAACTTCTTGATCGTCTCGGCCTTGTCGAGGCCCTGCAGATCGCCGTAATGGCGCTCGTTGAGCGCCGCGTCCTTCTTGACCGGGAGATCCTTCTGGCCGATCTCCTCGAGGATGATCCCCAAGGTCTGGTTCGCGCGCTGCAGCTCGGACACGAAGGCGACGTCGAACTTGATGCCCTTGAGCTCCGCGCCGGCGCGGCGGGCTTCCTGCTCGCCGAGCGGCGTGATCGGAACGTCCACCCAGCCCGTGAAGCGGTTCTCCAGATTCCACTGCGACTGTCCGTGGCGCACGAGGACGAGCTTGCCCATGATCGTCAGGCCTCCTTGGATTCCGCGAGCATCTCGCGGATGGTGCGGCGAAATTCCTCGAGCTTGACCGGCTTCGGCAGGAAGCGGGCTCCGGCGGAGTCCGACACCTCGGCCAGGATCTGCTCGGGATCGGCCTCGCCGCTCATGAACAGGATCGGCGTGGTCTTCGTGGCGTTGTTGCGGCGCAGGGACTCGAAGAGGTGGGAGCCGGTGTTGCCCGGCATGTGGTAGTCCAGGATGATCAGATCGGGCTTGACCTTGCGGGCCATCTGCATGCCCTCGACGGGCTCGCCGGCCGAGGAGACCTCGTGGCTCTCGTGCTTGAGGATCTCGGTCAGGATGGCGACGATCTCGAAGTCGTCGTCGATGATGAGGACGCGGGCCATGGACGTGATGATAGCGTTTCCCGGCCGCGACGGGAAGGGGGCCTTCAGTGCGCGTCGTGAAGCGGAATGGTGAGCCGGATCGAGTCGTAGCGGACGCGCGGCTCGAGGGGGCTTCGCTTTTCGCGGCCGCGCTTGAGCTCCACGAGGTCGAGCCGGGCCAGCAGGGCGACATCGTCCTGCGTGTTCTTGAGCGGCCGCCCGGTGGCCTTGGCGAGCGCGTAGACCGATCTCGGGCGGCTTTCTCGGATGGCTTTGAGCAGCCCGAGGCGCTTGGGCGTCAGCACGTTGCGGACGGCGTCGATGCTCTCGAACGACAATCCAATCCGGGGCGCACCGATCTTGCCCGCTTGCGCGTCGCGCACGACCGAAGCGAATTCACTCATGACCTCGTTGAGCGATTGGACCTTGATGGTGATGTTCTTGCGAGTCATGTCATCCTCCGCCTGAGATGAGCCACTTCACGGGTGAATCTTTCGATCAGCCGCTCGAGGCTGATGAACTCGGACGGTGATTCCCGGGCGCCCAGATGCTGGTGGTGTCCCTTCCCTTCCGCGTTGTCGTAGCCGAGGATTCGCGTGCCGTCTTTCCCGATGTAGACGAGCGAATACTTTATTCCTTCCGGTTTAGCCGGCGAGGGCGCGACAGCCCAGGCTTTCGCCTCGACGATGTCGCCGTCGGCGTACTCGAACTTCTTATGAAAGAGCAGAATCGCCCTTCTATGAGTCATAGTGTACCGTATAAAGAGATGATTTTCAAGGGGTGCTCGAGTTTCTCCGGTAGGAGCACCTATCTTACGATCGAGACCCCCGAAAAGTTCCCTCGGTATCGCGTTCTAGAGCGCCTTGAGCCGTCGCACGAAGGCCGCCATCCCTCCGGGCGCGGGCTTCCATTGCACGACGGTCGTGTGGCCGGCGA
>JAHFCD010000548.1 GCA_023249695.1 Elusimicrobiota bacterium | reverse complement strand
CGGATGGGAGACAGGTTTATCTCAAGATAATCGAACGAGGATATCTCTATTTGAACGGCATGGCGCCTTCGGCGCCAGGGTTTTCGCTTCGCGAAAACCTGAGGGTGAAGCGGTCAAATAGGCGGCCAAGAACCGGTCTGGGTTTCCGAGCGGCGAGGCGGAAACGAACAGGCCCGCCGCCTTGACGGCGGCGGGGAGCCCGTCTACACTGATCCGATGCCGTCGCGCTTCGCCCTCGCCTCCCTCGTCCTATTCTGCGCCGCGCACGCCGGCGCCGCGACCCTGTGCAAAAAAGGCGCCTTCACGGAGCAAAGCCTGGCCCGCGACTGCCGTGATGCGAGCGACGGGGGGCTGGCTCTATGCCGAAGGCATCATCAAGAGTTTTTTGAAGCCTGCACAGAGGAAATCGATGCCGCCGAGAGGGCGATCGGAAATCTTCCGAGCCCGGAGAAGCGTACCCCCGCCCAGGCCGCGCAAGCGGCGGCCGCGAAACTCCGCTTCGACGACACCCGCAACGCGCTTCTCGACGCCAAGGAGTCCGCGGCCCGCCTCGTCAACGGCGGCGTTAACGACGAGCTCTCGGGGTTCCTGTCGCTGGAAAAGGCCAACGACGACGGCGTCGCCGCCGGTGTCGACGTGCTGTTGGCGCAGCACGTCAACAACGCGCATCCCGAGCTCAGGGCCGAGCGGCCCCTCCCTCCCAAGGCCGTCTCGGATATTCTTGATCTGGCGAAAAAGGTCGGAACGCATCAGGCCGCGGGAATAATCGCGCAGGCCGGCGAACGGGCTCTCGCCGACGGCCGGACCGACGAAGCCGAGCGTTTAGGCGAGGAGCTCGTGACACGAGATCCCTCCGACTACCGCGGACCATCTCTGCTCGCGGAGGCCGCCCTGACCGAGCACCGTCCCGCGGACGCCGAGCGCTGGGCGCAAAAGGCTCTGGGCCTCAATCCCCGCGACAAGAAGGCGCAGGACGCGTTGTCGTTCTCGCGCGCGGAGCTGTCGGCGGAAAAGCTCAAGAAGCCCGTCGTCGGCAGCTTCAAGGACGCCCGCACGCAGGACCTCGCGCAAGGCCTCGCGGCGGGAGCTTTCCCGGCGCGCCCTTCCGGTCCGGGACGCGCGCCGGCCGGTGGAACGACCGCGGCCAGGGCCATGAAGGACGCCGAACCGGTGCGGCGCGTCCTCGCGGGGCTCCTGCGCCGCGGCTATGAAAAAATGAACATGGGCGATCTTCCCGGCGCGCTCGGCGACGTCAGCGTACACCTCGACGCTCATCCCGAGGACACGGAGGCCCGCCTCATCCGCGCCGAGATCCTGATGCGGCTCGGCAAACCCGGCCCCGCGCTCGCCGACATCGATTCGGCTCTCGCCAGGACTCCGGACGATCCCCGCGCCCTGCGCGCTCGCGCCGCGGCGCTCTATGAGCTGGGCGGCCGCGACGAGGAAGCGCTGACGACGATCGAACGCGCGCTCGCCATCGAGCCCGCGAGCGGCATCGGCCATCTGACGCGCGCCAAGATCCTGGAGCGCCTCAACCGCGTTCAAGAAGCCGTCGAGGAGTACAGGACGGCCGCCCAGCTCGACCCGACGCTCGAGCCGATCGTCGAGGCCGCGCTGCGGCGCCTCGGCGCCGCCCCGCCCACGAAGCCCAAGGGCGCCTCGCGCTTCCTGCTGCGCGGCGGGTTTCTGGTCGCCTCGCTCGGCCTCATCCTGCTCGGGCTCGTCGGCGGCGCGGTCGTCGTCACGCGCCGGGCCCGCGCGTCCGAACGCGCCGCCGCGAGCCTCTCCCGCGAGAAAACCCTCGGGCCCAACGACCTCGTGGCCGGCCAGTACCGGATCACGCGCGAGCTCGGCCGCGGGGGGATGGGCGTGGTCTTCGAGGCCGTCGACGAGAAGCTCAAGCGCTCCGTCGCGCTCAAGCAGCTCCAGGGTGAGTACCGGGCCTCGGCCGAAGACGCGGCCCGGTTCCTGCAGGAGGCCCGCCTCGTCGCGCAGCTGCGCCACCCGAACGTCGCCGAGATCTACGCCGCCGTCGAGGACGGAGGCCTGTACCTCGTCTTCGAGCTCGTTCAAGGCCGCAGCCTGGACAAGGTGCTCGGCGCGGGCGTCAGCCCGGAGCAGGCGCGCGGGATCGTCGCCGACGCCGGCGCGGCGCTCGCCGCGGCGCACGCGCGCGGCATCGTGCACCGCGACCTCAAGCCCTCGAACCTGATGATCTC
>JAHFCD010000547.1 GCA_023249695.1 Elusimicrobiota bacterium | reverse complement strand
GCCCGAAGGCGGACGGCGAGGCGCGCGCCGCCTTCGCCAAGGCCGCGGCGTTCCTCGACGCGTCGGACCCGCGCCCGAGCCTCGGCGAGGGCCGCGCGTTCCTATCCGCGCGGCGGCACCGCGAAGCGCTGGCCGCGCTGTCCGCCGCCGCCGAGCGCCCGCAGAAGCTCCGGGCCGAGATCCTGGCCTGGCGCTCGCGCGCCTACTCCGCGCTCGGCGACTGGGAGGCCGCCCACCGGGACCTGAGCCGGGCCCTGCCCGACCTCGAGCGCGTCCTCGACGACCGCCGCCGCACCGTCGCGGTCAAACGCGGGATGGACGCCGCGAGCAGAGTCCTCGCCGACGCCTATTTCCGTCGCGGCCTCGCCAACGAGGCGCTGAAGGCCCGGGACGCGGCGCTCGCCGACCACCGTCAGGCGTGCGGCCTCGGGCTGCCCCCGGCCTGCGCGCGCGTGGACGCCCTGCAGAAGCCGGAGGTGAAGCCCGCGCCCGTCGCGAAGCCGAAAAAGAGCAAGCCGCGAAAGAATCCCAAGGGCGATTCGGGAGATCGCATCTATGCGAACTAGCTGGCTTGTCCTTCTGCTCGCGCTGGCCCCCGCGCCGGCCCGCGCCGGCGGCGCGCGCACGTCGCCCGCCGCCGAGGCCCAGCTCGACGAGGGCATCACCGCGCTGTACAGCCTCGATTACGCGAAGGCTCGCCGCGCCTCCCGCAAGCTCATCGAGCTCGAGCCCGACAACCCCTTCGGCTACCTGTTCGAGGCCGGCGCGATCTGGTGGCAGGCCTCCCAGGAGTTCGGCCTGTTCAAGGACACGCCGACCCTGCAGGGCCTGTTCGAGCAGGACATCGAGGCCGGCGTGCGCAAGGCCGAGGCCTACATCGATTCCAAGGACAAGCAGACGCGGGCCGACGGCTATTTCGTCTCCGGGATGACGCTCGGCACCCGCGGCCAGTGGAATCTCATGAAGGGCCGGTGGCTCGACGCTTACTTCGACGGCAAGAAAGCCATGAAGCACCTCAAGAAGTGCGTCAAGCTCGACGACGAGTACGAGGACGTTTACCTCGGCCTCGGCGTGTTCGACTATCAGGCGGCCCATCTCTCCGGCATCGCCAAGCTCGGCGTCCTGTTCGGCATGCGCGGAGACGAGAAGCGCGGCCTCGAGCGCATCCAGCGCGCGGTGGACAAGGCGGGCTTCGCGCGGCGCCAGGCCGCTCAAATGCTCACCTCGATCTACCTCATCGACCTGCACGACGACGCGCGCGCGCTGACCTTGCTCCAGGGCCTGCGCAAGGATTTCCCCGGCAGCCCCTACTTCGTCTTCCTCGAGGCGATGGTGCGCCATCGGCTCGGCGACTGGGACGGCTCGCTCACGCTCGGCCGGGAGCTCCACAAGACCATCGCCGCCGACCCGAAGGCCTTCCGCCCGAAATGGCTGACCTTGGTGTGCGGCCTCTCCGGGGCCGAGTGCCTCGCGAAGAAGGACATGGAGCGCACCCTCGTCTGGCTCGACCACGCGCTCGACGCGACCGCGAAGGAAAAATCGGACACCTTCAAGGCCCTGCTTCACCTCCTGCGCGGGCAGACGCTCGACGTGCTCTGGCGCCGCGACGAGGCGGTGAAGGAGTATCAGAAGGTCGAGTTCCTGCCGCCGCTGGGCGAATCCCGGGAGATCGCGCGCGCCTGCCTCGCCGCGCCCTGCGACCGGGAGGCGGTCCTCAAACGCCTGCGCTCCATGTCGAAGGAAGACTAGGGCGCCGGCTCGCGCCCCACCCGTGAAGAGGATCCTCGTCGTCGAGCCGGACCCGGACCTGACCTGGCTCATTTGCGAGCGCCTGCGCGGCGCCGGCCACGAGGCCTTCACCGGCGAGCCGGAGCAGGCCGTCGCGCTCGCCGCGGACCTTCCCGCGGACCTGATCGTCGCCGCCCTCTCCTCCTTCGCCTTGGAGGAAGCCCCGCTGTACAAGGCGCTGCGCGGCGACCCGCGGACGAAGGATATCCCCATGGTGATCATCACCGGAAGAGGGAATGCGACGATCAACCGCCGGCTGGGGGAGAAGCCGACGAATGTGCTGTTCAAGCCCTTCGAGCTAGACGTCCTCGCGACGGCCGTCGCCGAAATCCTCCAGGCCGAGTGAGCCCTCCGCATATTGATTCTGTAACGCATAGGCGCTATCCTAAAGGCCTATGGTGAACATCAGCCTCTGGCTCGGCCTCTTCGCGTC
>JAHFCD010000546.1 GCA_023249695.1 Elusimicrobiota bacterium | reverse complement strand
AGCGACTGGATCGAGGACGCGCCGTACGTCTCCGAACGCTGGGTGGAGGACATCGAGACCGCGCGCAAAGCGCTCGGCTGGGACCGCTTCGTCCTCGTCGGCCATTCGATGGGAGCGCGCATCGCGCTCGACTACGCCGAGCGCCACGGCGACCGCCTGCGCGGCGTGTCCGCGATCGACTTTCTTCCCGACTTCTACTCGTCGCGCGCGCGCAAATACGAGAAGACCCGCTCGCGCCCGCAGCCCGTGTACGAAAACGAGGAGGCGATGCTCTCCAAGTTCCGCCTCCAGCCGCCCGGCACCTTGCTCGACGAGCAGGGCCTGCGGGAGCTCGGCCGCCACGGCGTCCGCCAAACCCCCCTGGGCTGGTCCTGGAAGTTCGACTGGCGCTCGTTCTCCTTCCCCTACGGCCCGGTCTGGGAGCAGCTTCCAAAGATCGCCCCGGACGCCCTGATCGTGCGCGGCGAGCACAGCACGGTCATGCCCCGGGACGCCATGGACAAGGTGGTCGCGCTTCTGCCGCGCGGCCGCGGCGTCGAGATCGCCGGCGCGCATCACCACATCCCGCTCGACAAGCCCGCCGAGCTCGCCGCCGCCGTCGCCGCCTGGGCCGCGGCGCTGCCCGCGTGATGGAGATCGCCGCGATCTGCGTCGGGCCCGCGAAAAAGATCCCCTGGCGCGGGGAGGCCGTCAGCACGGCCATCTTCAAGGCCCCGGTGGAGTCCGCGGTGATCGACACGCTCGGCCTCGCCGGCGACGAGCAGGCCGACCTGACCGTCCACGGCGGGCCGGACAAGGCGGTTTACGCCTACCCGGCCGACCACTACCCGTGGTGGAAGGAGCAGCTTCCCGGGACCGACCTCCCGTACGGCGCCTTCGGCGAGAACCTGACCATCGCCGGCTTCGACGACGCCGCGGCGTGCATCGGCGACGTGTACCGGGCGGGCACGGCGCGGCTGATGGCGATCCAGCCGCGTCTTCCCTGCTCGAAGCTGGGCCTGCGCTTCAACGACCCCGGCATGGTCAAGCGCTTCGCGCAAAGCCTCCGCCTCGGCGTCTATTTCCGCGTCGTGGAGCCGGGGCGCGTCCGTCGCGGCGACGCGTTCGAGAGGGTCTCCGCGCACCGGACGCGCCACCCCGTCCTCCACCTCGCCCGCCTCTACTTCGACCACGAGCTCACGCACGAAAAGGCGCGCCCCTCTCTCGAGCACGACGCGCTCAACGACAACTGGCGCGAGATGCTGGGAAAACGGCTGGCGCCAAAAGCGCAATAAGCGATAATAGACCGTGCTTCCAACAGAGCCGAGTCGCCTCGCGTCGGTTCGCGCGCTGAACCTCCTCGACACCCCGCCCGAGGAGCGTTTCGACCGGATCACCCGCCTGGCCCAGCGCACGTTCGGAGTGCCGATCGCCCTGATCTCCCTGATCGACGAGAATCGCGTGTGGTTCAAGTCCCGCCTGGGCATCCAGGAGATCGAGATGCCGCGCAACGGCTCTTTCTGCGAAGACACTTTGATCAGCGATGGGCTCCTGCTCGTCCCGGACGCGTCGAAGGACCCGCGCTTCGCCGCGCATCCGATGGTCGCGGCCGGCCCGAAAATCCGATTCTACGCCGGGCTGCCCCTCGAAGGTCCCGACGCCAATATCGTCGGCACGTTCTCCTTGCTCGATCTCGTGCCGCGCGACCTCGACAATGAGCAGCGCCGGGCCCTGCGCGACCTGGCCGGCATGGTCCAGGAGCAGCTGGCCGCTCCGCAGAGCGCCGCCGAGCCGGACGACGAGCACTCGCGCCTGCTGGCCCGCCTGCGCCTGTCGCCGGAGCACTCGGCCGCGCGCCGCAAAATCCGGGCCATTTTCATCGGCATCGCCGCCGTCCTCCTTTGCGCCACGGGGCTCTCCCTCCGCTTGGCCGGTCGTCTCGTGGCCGATGCCGACAGGATCGAACTGGCCCTGGCGGCCCTGCAACCGGCGGACTCCGAGGGGACGAAAGTCGCGCTCGAGCGTCTGCGATCGACCTCGCATTTTTTCCTCGTCGCCGTCGGCATGCGCGGGCTCACGGGGATGGCGCTGCTGCTCATCGTCCTCCTGATTTTCGACCGGCACATGGACGCGCGCCTCTCCTCCCTGGCCGCCGTCGAGCTCGATCGCGCCCGCCTCCAGGCCGTCATCGCCGCCATCGGCGCCGGCGGCGTCGTCGCCGCCGCCAGCGGGCGTTTTACCGTGTTCA
>JAHFCD010000076.1 GCA_023249695.1 Elusimicrobiota bacterium | reverse complement strand
ACGGCTCCCTCGCGAGGCCCGTCCGGCGCGTAGACCCGAGTGCTCCGCACCGCGAACTCGATCATTTCGGCGCCTCATTGAGGTTCGCGAGTATCACGTCGGTGTTCACCGGCACCTCCGCGACCGTTCTCCCGCGCAGGAACTCGTCGAGGCGTCCGGCCGCGGGATCCAGCCGCGCGACCGCGTCCAAGGTCTCCGCGCTCAAGAGCACCGGATGGCCGCGCCGCCCTTCATACACCGGCACCGCGTCGCCCGGCGCCGCCTCGAGCGCGCGCCACGCGCGCAAATCGAAGGCCGGCATGTCGACGTGCAGGATGAAGGATCGTCCGCGCGGCGTCGCGTGCGGCAGCGCCGCAAGCAGGGCCTGCAGCGAGGCCAGCGGCGAACCGTCCGGGTCGGCCGCGATCCAGTTCACGCGCGTCGACAGGGCGCGGCAGCGCTCGAGCCACTCGCCCTGGATCGCGATGTCGATGTTCTCGGGCGCGGTGACCGTCGCGAGGAAGCCGAGCTGAGCCTCGAGCAAGGTCTTCCCGGCGTACGGCCCCCACGCCTTGGGACCGCCCGCGCGCTTGCCCCGGCCCGCGGCGAGCAGACGAACGCGGAGGTCGTTCATGCCTTGACGCCCGGCGCCTTCGGCGCCCGTTGATAAGCCCATTTCTCAAGCAGCTCGGCGGCGACGGCGATGCCGATCGCCTTCGGGTTCTTCGACGGAATCTTGCGCCCGATCGGGCAGCGCATCGCGGCGTCCCACAGGGCTCGCCGCGGCGGCGGCAGCCGCGAGCGGAAAACGCGGGCCTTGTGCATCGACCCGATGAGCCCTAGATAGCCGATCGGCTTGTCGAGCAGGAGATCGACCAGCGCGAAATCCAGCTCGTGATCGTTCGTCATGACGCACGCCGCGTCGAGGGGGCCGTAGCCGGCGGCGAACACCAGGGCTTTCGGGTCCGTGCAGAGCAGCTTCGCTTTCGCGGGAAACGCCGAGGGATCGGCCCACTCGGGGCGCGGGTCGTAGACGATCACTTCGAGATCCAGGCCGTCCAAGGTCGCCGCCAGCGCCCGCGCGACATGGCCCGCGCCGAAGATGTGAACCGCCTTCCTTCTTCCGCAGGGCTCGTAGAAGATCGTCGCCTTGCCGCCGCAGCACTGCCCCATCTCGCGGCACAGGGTGTATTCGCGAAGCAGCGCCTCCGGCCGCGACTCCGACAGGAGAAGGCGCGCCTGGGCCAGAACCTCGGCCTCGAAGCGGCCGCCGCCGACCGTCCCCGCGAAGCCGTCGGCCCAGACCCACATCTTGGCGCCGGGCGCCTGGGGGGCGGACCCGACGACCTTCGCGAGCGTGCACAGCACGCCCGGGCGCGGCAGGTCCCCGGCGAGCTCGGAAAGAGCGAGAGGCTCCATAACCAAATTCTACTTAATTGCTAGACTGCCGGTTATGAGGCCTCCGCTGCTCATCAAGAACGCCCTGCGCGTCGCGACGATGGACGACGCCGGCACCGAAATCGCCGGGGGCGATGTCCTGATCAAGGGCCGCGTCATCCTCGCGGTCGGCAAGGACCTCGACGCCCCCGACGACGCCCAGATCCTCGACGCGCGCGGCTGCGTCGTGATCCCGGGCATGGTCAACACGCACCACCACCTGTGCCAGACGCTCACGCGCGCCACGCCCGCCGCCCAGGACGCGAAGCTCTTCGACTGGCTCGTCTACCACTATCAGGTCTGGCGCCACCTGACGCCGGAGTACGCCGCCCTCGGCGCGCAGGTCGGCCTCGGTGAGCTGCTGCTCACCGGCTGCACGACGTCCACCGACCACACCTATCTCTACCCCAAGGGCCAAACCGGCCTCGTGGACGCGCAGATCGAAGCGGCCCGCTCCCTCGGCATCCGCTTCTCGCCGACGCGCGGCTCGATGTCGGTCGGCGTGTCGAAAGGCGGCCTGCCGCCCGACGACTGCACCGAGTCCGAGGATGAAATCCTCCGGGACGGGGAGCGCCTCATCAAGGAGCACCACGACAAGGGCCCCTACGGCATGATCCAGATCGGCCTCGCGCCGTGCGCCCCGTTCTCGGTCTCGACCAATCTCATGAAGGAGACGGCGGCGCAGGCCAAGAAATGGGGCGTGCGCATGCACACCCATCTCTGCGAGACGCTGGATGAAGAGGCGTACTGCCTCGAGAAGTACAAGCTGCGCCCGATCGACTTCCTCGAGTCGCTGGGCTGGATGGACTCAAACGTCTGGCTCGCGCACATGGTCCACGTCAACGACGACGAGATCAAGCGCCTGGCCAAGGCGAAAGTCGGGATCGCGCATTGCCCCACCTCGAACCTCCGCCTGGGCTCGGGCGTGCCCCCGGTGCGCAAGTACCTCGACGCCGGCGTGAACGTCGGCCTCGCCGTGGACGGCTCCGCGTCCAACGACACCTCCGACATGCTCGCCGAGGCGCGCCAGGCGATGCTCGTGCACCGCGTGAAGTCGGGCGTGGCCTCGATGCCCGCCCGCGAGGCCCTGCGCATGGCCACTCGCGGAGGCGCCTCCGTGCTCGGCCGCGACGATATCGGCCAGATCGCCGCCGGCAAAGCCGCCGATCTCGCGATCTTCGACGTCGACCGGCTCGACTACGCCGGCTCCGCCGGCGACCCCGTCGCCTCCCTCCTGTTCTGCGGCGCGGCCCATCGCACGAAATGGACCATCGTCAACGGGCACGTCGTCGTCGAGAACGGGCTATTGAAGAATATCGACGAAGTCGATATCACGCGCAAGGCCAACGCCGCCTGCCTCGACCTCCTGCGCAAGGCCGGCGCGATCGCATGATCGCGCGGTTTTCTCAAGAAAACATCGGCGTCGGAGGCTCGGCGTGAAAGAAGTTCGCGTCACGCCCGCGAAATTCCGGCTGATGTGCGAGGCCGAGCTCGGGCGCATCCCCGCGGAGCTGCGCGCCTTGCTCGTCAACGTGACGATCGAGACCTCCGAGGAGCCCGGCGAGGAAGCCGACGATCTCGAGGATGGCGACGAGAACGACGCGACCGACCTCCTGGGACTTTACTGCGGCCCCGAGCGCGAGGACTTCCTTGGCTCCGCGGCGCACGGCCAGCTGCCCGCGAAGGTCTACCTCTACCAGTGGAACCTCGAGGACTCCGTCGGCAGCATCGAGGAGCTCCAGAAGGAGATCCGCCTGACCTTGCGCCACGAGCTCGCCCATCACTTCGGCTTCGACGACGAGGAGCTCGAGCGGGTGTGGCCCGAAGGCGCGTAGGACTTCTCCGACTCGTCCCTTCCCGGCAGGTCGAGCGGCGCCGGCAGCTCGGCGACGTCGAACCAAAACAGCTTCAGCGCGTTGACGACCTCGACGAACTCCCCGAAGGTCAGAGGCTTGCGGATGAAGGAGTTCACCCCGAGGTCGTAGGCGCCGATGACGTCCTCCTGATCGCCCGAATTCGTGAGCATGATGACCGGAAGCTTGCGCAGGGCGGGATGGGACTTGAGCGTCTTCAGCGTCTCGCGGCCGCCCATCTCCGGCATGTTCATGTCGAGGAGGATGAGGCAGGGCCGGCTCTTGTCGATGGCGCGCCCCGCGTGACGGCCCCGGTCGAGCAGAAAATCCAGCAGCTCCGCGCCGTTGACGAAGCGGGTGAGCCGGGCGCTCAGACGGGAACGTTCGAAGACCTGCCGCGCGAGCTCGAATTCCGCGTCGTCATCCTCCGCCAGCAGGATATTGACCGTGATCCCCTTGTGATTCATCGCGTCCTCCAGCTCTTCGCGTCACGATACCCCATCGCCGCGCCCCGCGCCATCGCGCGCCTGTAAAATTTATGTGCCCGAAAAAGAGAAAAGCGCCCGCCCCGGAGCGAGCTCCGGGGCGGGCGAGACGGGTCCAGCGGCGCGTCAGGCCTTCTTCTCGGCCATGAGGCCTTCCTGGATCTTGCGGCGGAACTCCTCGGCCTTCGGGTCGCGCGGCGCGAGGCTGCCGACCGAGATTCCCAGCTTGTCCGACATCAGCACCGTCAGCAGGGCCTCCATTACGTTTCCGGTCCCGCCGGAACCGCCCGCCCCGCCGCCGATCACGATCTTCGGCACCACGTCCACGCCGCTGGCCTGCAGGGCCTCGGCGAACCGGGCCATGACGGCCTGCGTCAGCTGATACTGCGGGCCTCCATAGGCCCGGACCTGCTCCTCGATCGCCAGCGCCTGGCCGATGCCCACGCGCGCGGCCTTCTCGGCCTCGGCGTTCGCCATCAGCTTGACCTTATCGGCCTCCGCCTCCGCGAGCGCGCGCACCTGCGCGGCCTGCTGAATGGAGCGCTGATAGTCGGCCTTGCCCTGGTTCGACTGCACGATGATCGCCAGCTCGGACTCCGTCAGCGACTGCTGCTGGCGCGCCCGGGCCTCCGTCTCGCGGAGCTTGCGCTCCTGGGCGGACGCCTTCTCCTGCCGGACGTAGGTCTCCACCTGCTCCTCGGCGATCTGGCGCAGGCGCAGCTGCGAGAGGATCTGATCGATCCGCTCGTCGCCCGTCGGCGAGCGGGGCGTGCCGATGAGCACCTCCTCGAGTTCCAGGTTGTAATGCGCGAACTTCTCGCGCATCTCGACGCCGGCCTGCATCTGGATCTCCGAGCGATCCTGAATCAGCTGGATGAGCGTGCGCTTCTGCCCGATGTTCTTGAAATAAGCGGACACCATCGGGTCGAGGGTCTGCTCGACCAGCTTGCGGATATCGCCGAACCGCTGAATGACCAGCGGCGCCTTCTTGTAGTCGATGTGCACGACCACCGACAGCGGCAAAGACGGCTCGAACGCGTCCTTGGTGATCAAAGACACCTCGGTCAGGTTCTCGTCGAACTTATGAGAGCCCGACTCGGCGCTGATCCACTTCAGGATGAAGTTCGTCGTCGGCACCATGACGACCTTCCCCGCGTACGAGTTGAACGCGTACTTGCCGGCCATCAACGGCTCCGCGCACACGCCGCGCTCGCCCTTCAAGACGAGCTCGCCGTGCTTATAGTCCGCGCCCGACAGGTCCGCGCCGGCCGCGCCGGTGTAGGAGACGACCACGCCGACGGTGCCGACCTCGACGACGGTCTTCGCCGTCAGCTCGACCGTCGCGAACAGGCGGTTGACGAAGTACGTGCCGTCGACGAGCACCTGCATCTGGCGCCCGCGGCGCCCCCCCGCCGCCAGGAACTTCTCCGGATCCTGGAAGCTGTCGCTGGCCGCCGCGCCCGTCACGACCGGGGCGATGATCTCCCCGTCGCGCAGCGCCGGCCCGTCGTGAACCGTCACGACCCCGATCCGGTCCTGCGCGCCCATCACGACGATGGGTTCGAACCCCTCGCGCTCGGCGATGAGCTGGGCCATGCCGATGAACGTCTTGTCCTCCTCCTTATTGAGCGGGAGGAACGACAGCGCGCCCTCGGCGATGACGACGAACTGCGCGAGGTTGATCGCGTAGGTGCCCTCGCGCAGTATCTTGCGCTGCGGCCCGCGCTGGCCGCCCGCGCGCAGGAAGCGCGCGGCGTCCTCGAAGTCGGACGCCTCCAGGTTCGAGCCGAGCGTCTGCCCCGCGTCGAGCATGCGCCCGTCGCGGGCGAACACGTAGCCGAGCTTGCCCTGAGGGATCGTCACCAGCGCCTCGACGTGCACGGTGAACTGCAGGGGCATCAGCCAATGCAGCCCGCCGCGCAGCACCTCGGGCTGGAAGCCCGCCTCGCCCTCCAGCGCGATGAGGCCGCTCTTGATCGAGCCCTTCACGGCCCAATTCTTTTCCACGATCCCGATCCGGTCGTTGGAGATGTAGCGAATCCCCATCAGCCAGAACAGCACCGCCGAGCCCAGGTAGAGCTTCAGAGCGAACGCCGACGTCAACAGTTCAAGGTACACGGTGGTTCTCCTCCGTCTCTCGGGACGGACGCTATAAATGAAAAACCCACGCTCCGGTTTGTCGGGAGCATGGGATGAAAGGCGTGCGGAAAGACCCGGTCGCGCGCTACAGTCTAGGGCGGACCTCCCATGCCGGCGTTCGGGCGTTGGTGTCCCAACAGCTCGGGATTCATCGTCCCGGCGCTCAGCGCGGCGAATGGAGTCTTCGTGGTCTTGCGGATCATAGGGCCTTCGTGCGTCATCCCAGTATACCTCCGGCCTCGCCGGCGTCAAGGGTCCTTGGGCCCCCTGACCTTAATCTTGACGCAATTCATTGCATTTCTCAAGGATGCGCCAACGATGATTCGCCGGGAGAAGCCGGAATAACTCCCTCCAAATTCACGAGGTTTTGGCGCTCGCGCCACCGCGAGACAGGTTTATCTCAAGATAATCATGCGCGCCAATGGAGATATCCCCCTTGACCGGGGCAGGATCATGCTTTACACTGCACGCAAGCCGGAGAGGAGGACTCCCACTATGAATCGATTCGCCATCTTGTTCGCCGTCGCCGTCCTGTCGCTCGCCGCGACGGCCTGCCACCACCGCGGAGACGGTCCGGACGAAGAGCAGGCCGCCGCGCCCACCCCCATCCCCGCCGGCAGCCCGCTGGCCAAGCTGAAGCAGGGGATGAGCAAGGCCGACGTCGAGAAAATTCTCGGCCAGCCGACCCACAGCCGCTCCTACCTCGGCGGAAAGGCCTTCAATCCGTTCAACTTCGGCGGCGACACGGGCGCCCGGGTCGAGGCTCTCTACAAGGGGAAAGGGCGCGTCGTCTACTCGGTCGCCCGGTTCAGCCAGGAGATGGCCGTCGAAGAGGTCGTCTACGATCCCAACGAATCCGGCCAGCAGAAATAAAGCCGCTCCGCGGGCTTCAAGACTGGCACCGCCGTGCCAGACACCCGTTGACGCCCCGGCGGCAAAGAGTTATTCTCGTCGAAGCGTCGTCATCATCTCGGAGGACTTTCATCATGGCCGCTCCCACCCCCGCCGTTCCCGCCTCGTCCGTCGTCAAGGCCGGCCTTGAAGGCGTCGTCGCGACGGAGACGAAGCTCTCGATGGTCGACGGACAGAACGGCGTGCTCATCATCGCCGGCTACCCGATCGAGGAGATCGCGAACAAGGTGTCCATCGAGGAGCTCGCGATGCTGCTCTGGACCGGCCACCTCCCGCTGACGGAGGAAGCGCCCAGCATTCAGAAGGACCTCGCGTCCTACCGCGCGCTGCGCCCGGAGACGCTCGAGATCATCAAGACCGCCCGCAACGCGCCGCCGATCGACGCCCTGCGCATGGCGTGCGCCACGCTCTCCCTCGACGTGTCGAACCCCAACGACATCTCGCCCGCCGGCGACCTCGCGCTCGCCAAGCGCCTGCTCTCGCGCTTCCCGACCGTGATCGCCGCGCACTCGCGCCTGCGCCAGGGCCTGGAGCCGATCGCGCCGCGCTCGGACCTGAGCCTCGCCGCGAACTTCCTGTACATGACCTTCGGCACCGAGCCCGATCCCATGGCCGCGAAGGCGCTCGAGACCTACTGGGTCACCGTCTCCGACCACGGCATGAACGCGTCCACCTTCACGGCCCGCGTCATCGCGTCCACCCGCTCCGACATGGTCAGCGCGGTGACGGGCGCGGTCGGCGCGCTCAAGGGCCCGCTGCACGGCGGCGCGCCCGGCCCCGTCCTCGACATGCTCGTCGACATCAAGACCGCGGGCAAGGCCGAGGCCTGGCTGCGCAAGGAGATCGGCGAGGGCCGCCGCATCATGGGCTTCGGCCACCGCGTCTACAAGGTGCGCGACCCGCGCGCCGAGGTGCTCGCGAAGACCGCCTCCGAGATGGCGGGCGCCCACCTGCAGAACACGAAGCTCTACACGCTCGCGCGCGCCGTCGAGAAAACCGCGATCAAGGTGCTCGAGGAGCTCAAGCCCGGCCGCAACCTGAAGACGAACGTCGAGTTCTACACCGCGCTCGTCCTGCAGTCGATCGGCCTTCAGCCCGACCAGTTCGTCTCGATGTTCGCCTGCGGCCGCGCGGCCGGCTGGTGCGCCCACGTGATGGAGCAGCACGCGCAGGACCGCCTGATCCGGCCGCAGTCCCTGTACGTCGGACCGAAAGACCTCAAAATAGGCCGCTAGGGTCCGCGGCTAGCCGATCCGGCGGAACAATTCGTCGAGGTCGGCCTCGTCATGATAGAGGCCGAAGCCGAAGCGCAGGCGATCGCCGCGATAATCGGCGATGATGTCGGCGGCGAGCAAGGCCCGGTAAAGGGCGGCCGCATCGGCCGTGCGGAATGTCAGGAAA
>JAHFCD010000545.1 GCA_023249695.1 Elusimicrobiota bacterium | reverse complement strand
GCCTCCGAGATCGAGACGATCCTCGATTTAGCCGCCTCATTTAAATCCGCCCCGCCGACGGACGCCCTCAAGGGCCGCACCGTCGCCTTCATCTTCACCGAAGCCTCGACGCGCACGCGCTCGTCTTTCGAGATGGCCGCCAAACGCCTCGGCGCCGACGTATTAAGTTTTTCGCCCGTCGGCTCCTCCTTGTCCAAAGGCGAGACTTTGCTCGACACCTTCCTCAATCTCCAGGCCGTCGGCGTCACCCACTTCGTCGTGCGCCACGAGCGCTCCGGAGTCCTCCAGGACCTGGCGCCCCTGCTCAAGGCGTCCGTGATCAACGCTGGCGACGGCTGGCACGAGCACCCGACGCAGGCGCTGCTGGACCTGCTCACTTTGCGCGAGCGATGGGGAAGCTTCAAGGGAAAGAAGGTCGTCATCCTCGGCGACATCCGCCACAGCCGGGTCGCGCGCTCCAACCTGTTCGCGCTCAAGAAGCTCGGCGCGAAGGTCGTCTTCTGCGGCCCGACGCCGCTGTGTCCCGACGATTTTTCCGCGCTCGGCGCGACCGTCGAGCACAACGTCGAGAAGGCGCTGAAGGGCGCCGACGCGGTCAACGTCCTGCGCCTGCAGATCGAGCGCATGGACCAGGGCTTCGTGCCCTCGCTCGCCGACTACGCGCTGGCCTACCAGCTCACGCCCGCGCGCGTCGAGCTGATGAAGCCCGAGGCGCTCGTCATGCACCCGGGCCCGATCAACCGCGGCGTCGAGCTCGCCTCGGAGGTCGCCGACGGCCCCCGCTCGGTCATCCTCGAGCAGGTCGCCAACGGCGTGCTCGCCCGCATGGCCGTGCTCGCGCTGTGCGAGGAAGGGAGGTCTCTTGCCTGATCGATTGATCGTCACGGGCGGGCTGGTGATCGATCCGGCCTCCCGCGTGGAGGCCGTGCGCGACGTCCTGATCGAGGACGGGAAGATCTCCGCGGTCGCGACGGGCCTCGCGCGCAAATCCGCGCTCAAGGGCGTGCCCGCCATCGACGCGAAGGGCAAGTGGGTCATCCCCGGCTTGGTGGACATGCACGTGCATCTTCGAGAGCCCGGCCGCGAGGGCGACGAGACGATCGAGACGGGAACCAAGGCCGCGGCGCGCGGCGGCGTGACCACCGTGCTCGCGATGGCCAACACCGAGCCCGTGTGCGACTCGCCCTCGCAGCTCGCCTTCCTCCGCGCCAAGGCCCGGACCGACGCCGTGATCACCGTGCTGTTCGCGGGCGCGGTCACGCTCGGCCAGAAAGGCGAGCAGCTGACCGAGTTCGCCAAGCTTCGCGCCGCCGGCGCCGCCGCCTTGTCCGACGACGGCCGCCCGCTGATGAACGCCGGCCTCCTGCGCCGCGCGCTCGAATACGCGAACGATCTCGGGATGCTGGTGATCGATCATTGCGAGGATTTGACCCTCTCCAACGGCGCGTGCGTGCACGAAGGGCCTTCGGCCCTGAGAAAAGGCCTCAAGGGCGCGCCGTGGGCGGCGGAAACGGTTCAGGTCGTGCGCGACATCGCCTTGGCGGAGCTCACCGGAGCGCGCCTTCACATCGCCCATGTCTCGACCGCGGCCTCGGTGCAGGCGATCCGAGCGGCCAAGAAAAACGGGATTCGCATCAGCGCCGAGGCGGCCCCCCATCATTTCGCCTTGGCCGACAAGGACATCCCCGGCTATGACGCCGATTGGAAGATGAACCCGCCGCTGCGCGGCGCGGAGGATCGCCTGGCGCTGCTGGCGGGTCTGGCGGACGGCACGATCGACGCCATCGCGACCGACCACGCCCCGCACGGCTGCGCGGCCAAGTCGCTCGGCATGGACCCGGCCCCGTTCGGCGTGATCGGCCTCGAGACCTCGCTGTCCGTCGCGCTCACCGACCTGTTCCACAAGAAGATTCTGACGCGGCGCAAGCTCGTCGAACGGCTCTCCTCGGGCCCGGCCGCCCTGCTCGGCCTCAAGGGCAAGGGCAGCCTGGCTCCCGGAGCCGACGCCGACCTCGTCGTCGTCGATCCCGACGCGGCGTGGACGCCCGAGCCCCCGTTCGCCTCCAAAAGCCGCAACACGCCCTTCGCCGGACGCCGCCTCAAAGGGCGGGCGGTCACGACGCTCTCCGCCGGCCGCGTGGTCCATGCTCTATGACGCCGTCAAGCCGTGGCTTTTCAACCTCGACGCGGAGCGCGTTCATGAAGAGGTGTCGGGGTTAATGAGCCTCGCGGCCAA
>JAHFCD010000544.1 GCA_023249695.1 Elusimicrobiota bacterium | reverse complement strand
GTGCTCGTACTTGCCCTCGGCGACCGTGATGGTCACGAGGCCGCGGGCCGGCGTGAACTTGATCGCGTTGGAGATCAGGTTCATCAGGACCTGGACGACGCGGCGGCTCTCCGCCGAGCAGCGGGGCAGGAGCGGCGCGCAATCCTTGATGATCCTCACGCCCTTGGCCGTGGCCATGGCGCGAAGCGAGTCGGCGGCGTCGTCGATCAGGCCGCGGGCGTCACAGGGTTCCTTTACGATCGCGAGCTTGCCGGCCGCGATCTTGCTGTAATCCATGATGTCGTTGACCAGCCCTTCGAGGCGCATCGTGTTGCGGATCGCCAAGGAAAGCATCTGCTTCTCGTCGCCCTGGAGCCGGCCTTCGATCTGCTCCGACAGAATCTCGAGGCCGAGGCGGATGGAGGTGACCGGAGCGCGCAGCTCGTGGGCCAGGTAGGCGGCCTGGACCTTGGGCTCGGGGCGGCGGATGGCCGTGAGGATCGGGTTCTTGTCGGCGAGCTTCCCGGGCACCAGCACGAACGCCGGGGC
This sequence comes from Elusimicrobiota bacterium, assembly GCA_023249695.1. GTDB lineage: Bacteria > Elusimicrobiota > Elusimicrobia > UBA1565 > UBA9628 > GWA2-66-18. The sequence continues at coordinate 1,710 of JAHFCD010000544.1, read as the reverse complement.
TTCGCGGATCACCAGGTCTTCCCACTGCGGCTTTGTCGCGTCCATGTTTGGAGGATACCCCCATCCTGTTACAACCGTATTACGCGTAAACTTACATTCGGGGTATGCAACTTTTCGACCCCCTCAATCGTATAGTAGGTGGAATGGCCGAACTTGACTGGGATGCGCTGATCGACGCGAACGCCAATAAGGCCTATTGCTTCGCCATGGGGCTTTGCGGCAACGAGGACGACGCGAGGGAGCTCGTCCAGGAGGCCTTCGCCAAGGCCATGGATCGCATCGGCACGCACGACGCGGCGCTGCCCTTTGAAGCCTGGTTTATGACGATCTTGAAGAACCTTTACCTGGATGGGACGAAAAAATACGAGAAGCGGCACGGCCAGTCCCTGGACGTCCCGCTGGACGAGACGGGCCTGACCGTGGCCGACGGCATCGCCGACGTCCGGGAAATGTCGCTCCTCGACCGGCTGGAACGCCAGGAAAGCTCGAAGCTGGTGCGCCGCGCGATGCGGGGCCTGACCCCGGACGCCCGGGCGGTGCTGCTGATGATCGATTTGGAAGGGCTCGGTTACGAGCAGGCGGCCGCGGTGATGGGCTGCCCGCTGAACACGCTTCGCTCGCGCATCGTCCGCGCCCGCGTGGCGTTGAAGGAAAGACTGCTGGCCCTGGAGGTCGCCCTATGAAAGAAGACGACGAAGCCCGCATGGCGAAGGTCGCGATGAAGTCCCTGCTCGTCACCGCGCCGGAGAGCCTGAAGGCCGATCTCAAGCGCATGGCCCGGAACCGGAAGCCCGCGCCTTCGATCTGGGATAATCTTCGCGAGGCTGTTTCGGGCGGAGGGTGGGCGTACGGCGCGGGGGCCGTCTGCGCGACCGCCGCCATCGGCGTCCTCCTCCTGCGCGCGGTCCCTCCGCGCGAGGCGCCGGGTACGGTCGTCGAGCGTCCGGCGCCGCGCGTCGAGGCGGCGGCGCCCCAGGCGCTGGCCGACCTTTGGTCGGACGACGACGGAGAGGACCATGACGACATTTAAGCTCGCGCTCCTGCTGACGCTGGCGGCCGTTCCGCTGCAGGCCAAGCCGCGGATGTCCCGCCCCGGCGCCGATGAGCTTCTGCTCAAGGCTCTGGCCGGCCCGGCGACGAGCTACGCGGCCGTGGAGCGGGTGCAGGTCTTTCTTCCGGGCCTGAAGCCGAAGGCGCTCAAGATCTACGTCTCCGGCCTTCCCGGAGGCCGCGTCCGGCGCGAGGCGCTTCCCGCGAGCAGGAAGGCGGCGCCGCTCGTCCAGATCCGCGAGCGCGAGGCCGCGGAGAAGGGCCTCGCCCGCTTACGCGCGATCTACGAGATCACGGTGTCTACGGGCGGCGTCGTGGCCAAGCGCAAGACCTGGAAGCTCGAGCTGCGGCTGAGGTCGGGCGTCCTTCGCCGGACGTTGTGGGTGGACCGCGACAGCGGCCTGCTCATGAAGCGCGAGACCTTTCGAAACGACGCCTCCCTCGCGCGGCGCGAGCGCATCGTCAAGCTCGAGCTTCCCGCCGCGGTCGATCCGGCGGCGTGGAAGGCGGCGCTCGCGCCGGGGCCGTGGACCCCCGACGGCTATCTGTTCACGGGAGAGAGCGGCGGGGTCCGGAGATACTCGAACGGGCTGGAAAGCTACGAGATCCGCCGCGTCGACGGTAAGACCGTCGTTGCGGGCGATCTGGCCGAGGACGACG
>JAHFCD010000543.1 GCA_023249695.1 Elusimicrobiota bacterium | reverse complement strand
GCCGGCGCTGGCTCTGTCCGCCCGTGCGGCCTTCGCGGCCGTCGGCGGCGGCGGCGCCGCCGTCCGCGCTAAGGACCGCGCCGCGGTGGTCATTCCCGAGGGCGCGGCGTCCGCCGCGCTCGGCGTGACCGTGTCGCCTCCCAAGAAGAGCGACGTCCTCGAGAACCGGCGCCAAGCCGCCGGACAGGAACGCAAAGGCCTCGTCGCGGCCGGCGCGGGCGTGCAGTACGGCCCCGAGGGGACCCATTTCGCCAAGCCCGTGACGTTGGAGCTGCCTTACGACCGCGCGAGTTTGACCGCGGGAATGTCCGAGAACGACCTCGCCGTCCATTACTGGAACCCCGTCAGCGGGGACTGGGAGAAGCTCGAGTCGAGCCTGGACGCGCGCCATCAGATCGTCCGTGCGCAGACCACGCACTTCTCCCTGTATCAGATCTTCGGCGGCGGCGCCGCGGCGAGCGCGCCCGCGGCCATCGACGACCCGACCTTCGCGGTCCACGCCTCCTACGCCTTCCCGAACCCCTCGCGCGGCGGCCCCCCGGTCGTTATCCGCGTCCAGCCCGGACTCGCCGACTCGGTCACGGTGCGCGTCTACGACCTCTCCGGCCGCATGGTGCACGAATCCTCGAACTTCCAAAACCGCGGCGGCTTCGACGACGGCAACGGCTTCGGATCGCAGCTCACCTTCGACCATGCCTGGGACGTCGGCGGCATCGGCTCGGGTATGTACAACTTCGTCGTCACGGCCCGCAAAGCCGGCTCGAGCGATATCAGCGCGACCGGCAAGGTCGGGGTGATCAAGTGAATATTAAAGCCGGCTTGGCTTGCGCGGTGTTCCTCTGCGCGGCCGACGGCCGCGCAGCGGAGACCGCGGCGTTCCTCGACATCGGCGTCGGCGCCCGCGGCATCGGCATGGGCGGAGCCTACACCGCGCTGGCCGACGACGCGAGCGCCGTCTACTGGAACCCGGCCGGCCTCGCCCGCCTTGAGAAGCGGGAGCTCTCCGTGAGCCACGCCGAGCTCGGCCTCGGCACCCGCGAGGATTTTCTCGCCTACGCGCAGCCGACCGCCCGCGGCACCGTCGCCGCGGCGATGACCTATCTGAGCCAGGGCTCCATCGGCGGGCGCGACGCGGCCGGCCGGCCGACCGGGAACTACCAGGCCTCGGATTCGGCTTTCGCCGGCGCCTATGGGATCAAGGCGGACTTCGCGGACCTCGGCGCCAGCGTGAAGTATCTGCGCAGCCACATCGCCTCGTCCGAGGCGCAGGGCGTTTCCCTGGATCTCGGAGCGCGCCGCGCCTTCGACGGCGCCGGCCCCGGCAAGCTTATCGTCGGCGCCGCGCTGCGCAACATGGGCCCGGGCCTGAAATACGAAAACCAGCGCAACGATCTGCCGCTGCGCCTGGCCGCGGGCGCCGCGTACGCCGTCGCCGCGGGCCGCACGCTCGCCGTCGAGGTGCAGGCCGCGCCGCGCGGCGGCGGCGCCGACGCCGGCTTCGGCGGGGAATGGAAGCTCATCGAGGGCGCGCTGCTCCGCCTCGGCTGGTCCTCGAAGAGCGCCGCGCCCGAGGGCGCGGGCTTCGACGCCGCGCGCGGGCTCACCGTCGGCCTGGGGCTCGAGCGCTCCGGCTTCCGCTTCGACTACGCGGCGCAGGCCGCGGGCGAGCTCGGCGCGGCCCACCGATTCACGCTCGCGAAGCGGTTTTAAACGGCCAGCAGACCGTTTATCTTCGCGGTCAGGTCGGAGAACTTCAGCGGCTTCTGGCAGAACGCGACGACGTTCGGCTCCCGGCTGACGATGCTCTCGTTGGCCTGGTCGCTGTAGCCCGTGATCACGATCACGGGGATGGCCGCCAAGCCCAGAGCCTGGAGCTTGCGCAGGACCTCGAAGCCGTTGAGCTGAGGCATCATCAGGTCGAGCACGATGAGGTCCGGCTTGAACGCGCCGACCTTCGCCAGGCCGGCCACCCCGTCCTCGGCCACGGCGACATGGAACGCCTTCCCCATCGCGAGCACGAACAGCTCGCGCAAGGACTCGTCGTCGTCGATGAGGAGGAGACGCTTGCCGCCCGCCGGTTCGCTCATCCGATGATTATAGCTATTGGGCGAGCAGGGCCCGGACCTTCACGCAGCGCTCCTCTTCCTGCCGGGCGTCGCGCAGCGCGCGCAGGACGATGGGCTTGGACGGCGGGCTCCGCTTCAGATAGCCGTCGAAGGCCGCCGCGCTCGCCGGCGTG
>JAHFCD010000075.1 GCA_023249695.1 Elusimicrobiota bacterium | reverse complement strand
GATCGTCCGCGGCCTCGTCGACACGTCCGTTCACGCCCTGCCGCTCGAGCTCGCCGAACGCGACCGCGTAGAGCTCGACCGCCTCAACGCGCGCTACGAGCTGGCCTTCGACCTGGGCGGTGTCATCGGCCCGGTCGGGCTCGCCGTGCTCATGACGCGTTCCGACAGCTGGCTGCCGCACGCGGTCATCGCGGGCGGCTTCGTCGCCGCTTCGTTCGTCTTTTGCCTCGTGCCCCGCGCCGCGCCGGTCCGCCGCGCGTCGAAGTCGCCGGTCGTCCCGGAGAGGGGCGGTTCGTGGGAAGGCCTGAAGCTTGTCCTCGCCGACCCGGGCCTGCGCTGGTCGTGCCTGGGCCTGGCCCTGCTGAACCTGTACCCCCTGCGCAAGCTGATGTCCGCCTTCTTCGCGAAGGCCATCTTGATGCAGCCGGCCTACGCCGGCTGGGTGGGCGCGGCGTTCGGCCTCGGCGGCATCGCGGGGTCGCTGCTGTTTTCCGCCCGCGGAGGACGCACGAGCGGCCGCCGCTGGATCGCGGCGGGCGCGCTCGGCACCGTGGCGCTGGCGACGGCATGGATCCCGGGAAGCCTCTCCGTCATGGTCTGCGGCGTGTTCGTTTTCGCGACGCTCAACGCGGCCGCGCGGCTGTCGATGACGGGGGCCCTTCAGGACGGCACGCCGCTCGCCGCGGCGGGCGGCGTCACCGCGGTCGCGCGCGGGGCCTCGAACGCGGTCTCGGTCTCCCTTAAATTCCTGCTCGGCGCGGCCTTCGCCCTCGGCGCGGCGCCGCGCTCGGCCTTCGCCTTGGTCGGGGCCGGCTTGGCTCTGATCGCCGTGGTCCAGTTCGTTCTCGCCGCGCGACTGGCCCGGCCCCGGGGATAAGAGCTAAAATGGCCAGGAAGTCCTCTTCCATGGCACGCTCTAAAATCGTTCCCCTCAAGGTCGACGCGGCTCCGGCCGTCACCGCCCCCCAGGCCGTCGGCCTCAAGGCCGCCGAGCGCTTCTTCAACCGCGACCTGTCCTGGCTCGCCTTCAACGACCGGGTCCTGTCCGAGGCCGCCGACGCGACCGTGCCCGCCTTCGAGCGCCTGCGCTTCGCGACCATCGTCAGCTCGAACCTCGACGAGTTCTTCATGACGCGCGTCGCCGAGATCGGCAAGATCGCCCGGAGGTCGGCCAGCCATCGGTTCCTGGACGGCATGACCGCCAGGCAGGTCCTCGCCCAGATCCGCGAGCACGCGCTGCGCCAGAAATCGCGCCAGGCCGAGATCTTGCGCGACGTCCTCGCCGCGCTGCGCGCCGAAGGCGTCGAGATCCTGGCCGAGTTTCTGGAGGAGCACGCGCCCGACTCCGAGATCCAGGAGCGCCTGCCCACGCTCAAGGTCATGGTGCGCCGCTATCCCGAGGCTCCGACCGCGCTCGCCAGCGAACGGCTGCACGTGTTCGTGCGCTTCCCGCGCGAGTACGCGGTGATCACGATCGTCGATCGCGAGGGCCGCATGGTCTCCTTGCCCACGAAGGACGGCGTGAAGCGCTACGCGCTCATCGAGCGCTGGATCGCGGACCGCGCCGAAGATCTTTTCCCCGATAAGGAAGTCATCGAGACCTTCCCGTTCAAGATCATCCGCGACGCGGACCTTCGCTGGCGTCCGGACGCCGAGGAAAGCATGGAGGACCAGATCCTCGAGGCCGTCCAGCGCCGCGTGCGCGCGAAGGTCGTCCGCCTCGAGGTGGACTCCCCCTCCTATTCCGAGGGAGCTTTATTTCTCGCCACCGCGCTCGGCCTCGACTCCTCGGCGTTATACCGCTTCGACCTTCCCCTGGACTTGCGCACGCTCGCCCGCCTTGAGCCCCCCAAACCCGGCCTGCGCTATCCGCCCATCGAGCCTCAGGTGCCGGCGCCCTTCCGCAAGCCGTCCTCGACCTTCGAGATCGTGCGGCGCAAGGACATCCTGCTTCATCACCCCTACGATTCCTTCGACATCGTCGTGAAGTTCCTCGAGGCGGCGGCGCTCGACGCGGGCGTCAAGCGCATCTATCACACCTTGTATCGCACCAGCCTCGACTCTCCGATCATGGCCGCATTGAAGACCGCCGCTCTGGCGGGAAAGAAGGTCACGGCCTACATCGAGATCAAGGCGCGCTTTGACGAGCTCAATAACCTGCGCTGGGCCGACGAGCTTCGCAAGGCCGGCGTAAAGGTCGTCCCCCATCTCGGGCGCTACAAGGTCCACTCGAAGGTGACCTCGATCGTGCGCGAGGAGGACGGCGCCGAGCGCGCCTACACCCATCTCGGCACCGGCAACTACCATCCCGTCACCGCGCGCCAGTACACCGACTTGGGCCTCCTCACGGCCGATGAAGGCCTCGGCCGTGAGGCTCTTTCATATTTCGACGCGCTCGCGAAGGGCAGGCGCCCCGATGGGCTCAAGGAACTCCTCGTCGCGCCCGTCAACCTTCACGACGAGATGCTGCGCCTTATTCGGGAAGAAACGAAGTTCTTCAAGGACACCGGCAAGGGCCACATCATCGCGAAGATGAACTCGCTCCAGGATCCGGAGATCGTCGAGGCGCTGTACGAGGCCTCGAACGCGGGCGTGAAAATCGAGCTGCTCGTGCGCGGCATCTGCTGCCTGCGCCCCGGCATCGCGGGCATGTCCGAGAACATCCGCGTCGTGAGCGTCGTCGACCGCTTCCTCGAGCACAGCCGCATTTACTATTTCCGCGCCGGCGGCGCGCGCAAGATGTTCCTGTCGAGCGCGGACTGGATGCCGCGCAACTTCTACTCGCGCTACGAGGTCGCCTTCCCGGTCAAGGATCTCCAGCTCAAGCGCTACGTGCGCGACACGATCCTGGGCAAGGGCTTGGCCGACAATCAGAAGGCCTGGCAGCTCAAGGCCGACGGCTCCTACGCTCGCGTGACCCCCGGCCCCGGGGCGGCGCTCGTCCGGTCGCAGACCTTCTTCGAGGCGCTGGCGCGCTCCGACTACCGGGATACCGCGCTCGCCGACCGCACGAAGACCGTCGCCGCGGCCTGAGTCTTTTACCGAAAATTTAGCCTCCTGTAACCGCCGCGGCGAGCCGGTCGTCTATACTGAGGACGCACGGAGGTGCTCCTCATGAACATCAAGACGCTCGCCGTCGCCCTCGTTCTCGCCGCCGCGCCGGCCTTCGCCGCCGATCCCGCCGCCGAGATCCCGACCGGATATCGCGCGTTGGGCCTACCCTTCCCGTCGCACCAGCTGCGCTTCGTCGTGCCCGGCGACCATATCGACATCTTGACGACCTTCACGGCCGACCTCGGCGACAAGGCAAAAAAGAAGGAGGACGTCACCGCGACGATCATGCAGAATGTGCTCGTGCTCGCCGTGGACCGCACGGAAGGCGTGATCCTGCTCGCGTTCAACCCCAACGAGGCCCAGTACGCGGCGCTGTTCGCGGCCAAGGACAAGACCCTCTGGCTGACCAAGCGCGCGCCGGGCGACAAGGAGATGCACCCGATGGAGATGGCTAGCGCGCGAAAGCTGTTTCGCTGATTACTTCAGGAAGAACGACGCGCAGCGGTGGTACTTGTCGAGCGGCTCGCGGCGCAGGTCGAACTTCTTCTCCACCGCGCGGTTGAAGTCGAGCATCTCGTCGAGATGCTCGAGCTTGTCCTCGAGCGAGCCGCCGTCGGCCTTGATCTCGTTCTCGAATTCGCAGAAGGTCGAAAGCGCGTGCAGGCCGCGCTTGGCGATGTAGAAGGCGGAGACGCGGTCGAGCGAGGGCTCGAGGAACGCGCTTCCGAGGTCCACCTCGAACTTCTCCTTCTGGTACAGCGCGATGATCGGCCCGCTTGTTATGCGCTTCACCGTTCGCGCGCCCAGATGCCGGCGCATCGCCTTGCCCATGTCCTCGCTCGCGTGGTCCTTGAGAATCGCGTCCACGCTGAAGTTCGCGAACTTCACGATGTCGTGGTGGCTTTCCTCGCGCACGAGATGGTCGAGCCGCTCGGAGGCGAACTCGGAGCGGTAGAGCAGGCCGTCCTTGGTGAAGCCGGGGCCTTTGTACTGGAGGTAGACGGCCGTCCCGTTCTTCTTGTAGCGCAGGCGCAGGCTCGCTCCCTTCTTCAGGAGATCAAAGGAGGGCGTGTCGAGGAACTGGTCGAAGAAGAACGCGCTCTTGAGGTGCTTGACGCCCTTGCGGTCGTTGAGCCACTCGCGCAGGTCGGCCGCTTCCTCGGGCTGGACGCGCTTCTTGCACTCGATCTCGACGAAATGGAGGTCGTCGATGGCGAGCTTTCGGAACAGGAGGTTCGAGAAATCGTCGAGTCGGCTCATCGGGATGGATTTAGGATATCATATCGCTCATGGAAATCATTTTTCTGCGTCATGCTCCCGCCGGCGAGCGCGAAGACTGGGCGAGCACCGGCCGCCCGGACTCGGAGCGGCCGCTGACGATGGACGGGCGCAAGCGTGCGCGGGAAGCCGCGAAGGGCCTCGCCAAGTTCATCGAGTCCGCCGACCTCGTCGCGACGAGCCCTTGGGCGCGCGCCAAGGAGACGGCCGAGATCGTGGCCAAAGCCTTCGGCGCCCCCCTCGTGGATTCCAACTTCCTGCTGCCTCACCGCTCCCCCTCGAGCATCGCGGCTTGGCTTTCGGGCCTTGATGGGCAGCGCGTGATCCTGGTCGGCCATGAGCCGCACCTGTCGAAGGTGATCTCTTGGTTTTTGAACGGCAATAGTTCCCGCTCGATCGTCGCGCTCAAAAAGGCTCAGGCGCTGATGCTCGAAACGAAGAAAGCCTCGGCGGGCAGCGCCGTGCTGTCGTGGTCGCTGCCGCCGAAGGCGCTGCGGCATTTCTCTTAGAAGAGCAGCGCAGGCCGCGGAATAACCGCGGGGCAGCTCCTAGGGGGCGGCTGGGGCGGCGTTAAAAAGAGCTTTCCCGGTGGTCATTTGATCCGGAAACTTTTCGACGGTGTCGGGATAAACTTCCAGGAATTTCCCGCCCTGGCTCAGCACGTTGTTGACGGTGGCGTTAACCCAGCTTGTGCAGGCAAGGCTTGAGCTGGGGCAATCATGAACGAAATCGTTCGAGGTCAGCAAGCGAAGTTGGTATCCGGTATAAATACCGCTGTTCGCGGCAGCCTTAACAATTGCAGGGGTCCCGTAACGAGGCATGACTGCGTTGGATTGAACGATGAATCGGCCTGTTCCGCGGAACTGCTGCGTTCCAATTTCGATGAGCCGTTGTGTGAGCGCTTTATCAATCGGATCATCGTTGAAAACCGGGAAAGCGGTATCCTCATCAATGACGGCCATGCTCAGGGATTTTGTCGGAAAACTATGAGCAAATGAGCCGAGGATCGCTTTCCAGGCGGCAGCGATATGAGCTCTCTTGTAGCCTGCCGCAAGCCACTTTTCGTTTGCGTCGCTTGAGGTGCAATCCTTGCCTTGTATGCCGACCTGTTGAGGTAGACGGATTTCAAGGCTCTCGCGATTGATACCTGTGATTTTCACCACCGTAATGCGTTCGTACACGATTGGGAATTTATCCTGAATGTGTTTTGAAAACGCATGCAGAAAGCGGTCCCAGTAGTACAAGTAGTTCGGATCCCAGGGCACGGGGACCGTCATAGTCACGCATGTTCGACTCGCTACGGTCGGGTTGGTTTCGTGCAGAACGACTTTTAATTCGACGCTCTTCACGCTTGCGGTCGAGGTGTATAGCCAGCTCGGCGTGAATTGCCCGGCGATCACTCCAATTGAAACTTTCTTGCCCGTGCGGCCCTTCTTGGTGCGCGCCAGCTGCTCGTCGAGAGACGTCCACAGGAAGCTGCCGTTCCCTGGTTCGAGCTCGTTCCAGCGTAAACGTATGAAAGCGCCTTCCACATCCGCGTTATCTAGAAAGAAGGTGCTCTCGGCCAGCAGCTTGTCCGGATCGGAGTGGGTGGCCACGTAAATCCCCGAAGGTTTCGGGTCCACCGCGGCGCAGACGGCGCGGGTATTCCCGAACGCAATCAAGCCTCCGCCCAATAAAAGCGCTCGCGTCGAAATGCCGATTATTTTTCGCATTCGCCTGCCCGCCGGAAAATATAAAACGGCAGCCTTCATGTGTTCAGGATAGGCCCGATCATGCTCCTTGTCAAGGTCAGATTCGCCGTGGCCCGCGCTTTTCTTAAAGGAAGAGCTTGACGACCTGGTAGGTCGCCGCGGCGGTGAGGGCGGCGAATGGGATCGTGAGCACCCACGCCCAGACGATGCGGCCCGCGACGCCCCAGCGCACGGCCGACAGCCGCTGGGTCGAGCCCACGCCGACGATGGCGCCCGTGATCGTGTGCGTCGTTGAGACCGGCACGCCGAGAAAAGAGCAGATCATGATCGAGAGGCCCGCGCCGGTCTCCGCGCAGAAGCCGCCCACGGGCTTGAGCTTGGTGACCTTGTTGCCCATCGTGTGGACGATCTTCCAGCCGCCCATCAAAGTCCCGAGCGCGATCACCGCGTGGCAGCTGAGCACGACCCAGAACGGCACATAGAACTTGTCGCCGAGGAGCCCGTTCGAGTAGAGCAGGACGGCGATAAGCCCCATCGTCTTCTGAGCGTCGTTGCCGCCGTGCGAGAGGCTGTACAGCCCGGCGGACAGGAGCTGGCCGATCCGGAAGGTGCGGTCCACCTGGCTCGGGGACTTGCGGCGGAAGATCCAGAACATCGCGACCATCAGGCCGAAGCCGAACAGCATGCCGATCAGGGGCGACAGGAAGATGAAGGCGACGGTCATCTTGAGCTTCTCGTACTGCAGGCAGGAGGTTCCTGCCTTCGAGATGCCGGCGCCGATCATGCCGCCGATCAAGGCGTGCGACGACGAGACGGGGATGCCGAGGACGATCGTGATCCACGACCACAGGCTCGCGCCGATCAGCGCGCCGGCGACGACCGCGGTGTCGACGACGCTCGGATCCACGAGGCCCTTGCCGATCGTGTTCGCCACGTGCACGCCGAACACCGCGAACGCGGCGAAGTTGAAGAACGCGGCCCAGATCACGGCGTGTTTGGGGGCGAGCACCCGCGTGGAAACGACGGTGGCGATCGAGTTGGCCGAGTCGTGCATCCCGTTCAGGAAGTCGAACAGGTACGCGAGCACGATGACGAAGAGGACCGACGCCGAGACGTGGGGCACCTTACGCCTGCTTGACGAGGATCGTCTCGAGCGTGTGCGCGACGTCCTCGCACTTGTCGATGGCTTCCTCGATCGTCTCGTAGATCTCCTTCCACTTCATGACCTCGAGCGGGTCGGGCTTGCCCTGGAACAGCTTGCCGATCGCGACGCCGAGGGCGTGGTCGCCCGCGTTCTCCAGGCGGTTGATCTCGATGCAGTAGTCCATCACATGGCGCGTCTTCTCGGGGTTCTGCAGCTCCTTGATCGCCTTGCGCACGTTCTCGGTCGCCTGCCACAGGATGTCGGTGAGCTGGACGAGGTCGGGGGTGCTGTTGTCGATCTGATAGAGGTACATCCGCTGGCCGACCGACTCGATGAGGTCGGTGATCGTATCGAGTTCGCTGGCCAGTTCGCGAATGTCCTCGCGGTCGAAGGGCGTCACGAAGGTTCGGTTGAGCTTCTCGTAGATGTCGTGGCAGGTGATGTCCGCTTCGTGCTCGATCTCGCGCAGGCGGTCGAAGGGCGCGGTGTCCCGGGTCCATTTCTGGGCCATCTCGCGGAAGAGCTTCGCCGCGGCGACGCTGTGCACGGCCTGCGCCTCGAACAGCTCGAAAAACTTTTCTTCCTTAGGGATGAAGCTGAAGGCCATGATGGGTGTCCTCGCTGCGTAAAATCGGGCGGACGAACGCGTGACGAACGCGTGACGGCTCCGAGATGATAGCCCATGAGCCGGGCTTCCTGCAAACGAAGTCCATTTTGGAGGCGTTGACTCATCCGGCGCGAAATGGAACCATGTCTCGTGGCTCAGGAAAAGCTCCTTCTCGTCGAGGACGACCGGAACTTGGTGAAGCTCCTTAAATACAACCTCGAGAAGGAGGGCTACCGCGTGGTGGCGGCCGCGGACGGCGAGGCGGGCCTGGCCGCCCTGCGCAAGGAGCGCCCCGATCTGGTGGTGCTCGACGCGATGATGCCGAAGCTCGATGGCTTCGAATTCCTGAAGATCATCCGGCGCGAGACCCGCGTCCCCGTCCTGATGCTGACCGCGCGCAAGGAGGAGATGGACCGCGTCCTCGGGCTCGAGCTCGGAGCCGACGATTACGTGACCAAGCCTTTCGGCG
>JAHFCD010000542.1 GCA_023249695.1 Elusimicrobiota bacterium | reverse complement strand
CCATTCCCTGGCAGCGGCCGCACGTTTTGTTGATGGTGAAGAAGCCCTGCTGGAACCGGAGTTGGCCGGCGCCCTTGCAGCTCTGGCAGGTCTTGACATGGTCGGGACTCTGGGCACCGCTACCCTGGCATCCTTTACAGGTCTCCCAGCGGGGAATCTTGAGGGAAACCTCTTTGCCGTACACCGCGTCTTCGAAGGCCAGCGTCAGGCGGTATTCGATGTCGGAGCCGCGAAAGACTCGCTGCCCGCCCTGCTGTCCCCCGAAAAAGTCTTCGAAGATGTCGTTGAAGACGTCGCCGAATCCACCCTGCCCAAATCCCTCGAAACCCTGCGCGCCGTTGGCGTGGCCGAACGTGTCATAGCGTCGGCGCTTGTCCTGGTCGCTGAGGACGGCGTAGGCCTCATTGATCTCCTTGAATTTCGCCTCGGCGTCTTTTTTTTCCTTCTCGCCCGAGTGGGTGTCGGGATGGTGCTGACGCGCGAGCTTGCGGTAGGCTTTCTTGAGTTCCTCCTCGCTGGCGTTCCGATCAACGCCGAGGGTTTCGTAGTAGTCGCGTTTCACCGTCGCGGCCATGATACCACATCAGGGCGGATCACGATCACTTCTTGTCCTTGTTCACCTCGGTGTATTCGGCGTCCACGACTTTTTCATCGCCACCGGCGCCGCCGGCCTGGCTCTCGCTCCCGCCCCCGTCCGGCCCTGACGGGCCTGCGCCGCCGGCGGCTGCGGTGCGCTTGTACATTTCCTCGCCGATCTTCTGCGAGGCCTTGACCAGGTTCTGCGTCGCCGTCCGGATGGCCTCCAGGTCGTTGCCTTCCAGCGCCTTGCGGGCCGCCGCGATGTCATCCTGGATCTTCTTGCGGTCGTCCTCGGTGATCTTGTCGCCGTGCTCGGCGAGGAGCTTCTCGATGCCGTAGATGCGGTTGTCGGCCTCATTGCGGACTTCCACGAGCTCGCGTTTCCGCTTGTCTTCCGCCGCGTGGGCCTGGGCGTCCTTGACCATCTTGTCGATCTCGTCCTTGTTCAAGCCGCTCGAGGCCGTGATCCGGATCGACTGCTCCTTCTGTGTCGCCATGTCCTTGGCCGCCACATGGACGATGCCGTTCGCGTCGATGTCGAAGGAGACTTCGACCTGCGGCACGCCGCGTGGAGCGGGCGGAATGCCGACGAGGTCGAAATGGCCGAGAGACTTATTGTCGCTCGCCATCTCCCGCTCGCCCTGCAGCACATTGATCGTCACCGCCGTCTGGCCATCGGCTGCGGTGGAGAAGATCTGGCTTTTCTTCGTCGGGATGGTCGTGTTGCGCTCGATGAGACGCGTGAACACGCCGCCCAGCGTCTCGATGCCGAGGGTCAGCGGGGTCACGTCCAGCAGCAGGACGTCCTTGACCTCGCCCTTCAGCACGCCGCCCTGGATGCCTGCGCCGATCGCCACCACCTCGTCGGGGTTGACGCCCTTGTGCGGCTCCTTGCCGAAGAAGTCGCGCACGAGCTGGATCACCTTGGGCATGCGGGTCATGCCGCCGACCAGCACAATCTCGTCCACCTCCTTGGCCGTGATGCCGGCGTCGGCCAGCGCCTTCTTGCACGGCTCAATGGTGCGCTGGATCAAATCGTCCACCAGTTGCTCAAGCTTGGCCCGTGTCAGTTTGAGCACGAGGTGCTTGGGCCCGCTGGCGTCGGCCGTGACGAACGGCAGGTTGATTTCGGTCTCCTGAGACGAGGACAGCTCGATCTTGGCCCGCTCGGCCGCTTCCTTCAGCCGCTGGAGCGCCATGCGGTCCTTTTTGAGATCGATCCCCTGGTCTTTTTTGAACTCCTCGACCAGCCAGTCCATGACGCGCTGGTCGAAGTCGTCGCCGCCGAGGAACGTGTCGCCGTTGGTGGACTTGACTTCGAACACGCCATCGCCGATTTCCAGGATGGAGATGTCGAATGTGCCGCCGCCCAGGTCGTACACCGCGATCCGCTCGTCTTTCTTCTTATCCAGGCCGTAGGCCAGGGACGCGGCCGTCGGCTCGTTGATGATGCGAAGCACGTTGAGGCCCGCAATCTGCCCGGCGTCCTTGGTGGCCTGCCGCTGGCTGTCGTCGAAGTAGGCGGGCACCGTGATGACGGCTTCCGTCACCGGCTCGCCCAGATAATCCTCGGCGGTCTGCTTCATCTTCTGGAGGATCATAGCCGAGATTTCAGCTGGACTGTACTGCTTGCCGCGGATCTCGACATGCGCGTCGCCGTT
>JAHFCD010000541.1 GCA_023249695.1 Elusimicrobiota bacterium | reverse complement strand
TGCCTCGTCACGTCCCTGCACGACGGCATGAACCTCGTGGCCAAGGAGTTCGTCGCCGCGCGCGAGGACGAGCGCGGGGTGCTGATCCTGAGCCGCTTCACCGGCGCCGCGCGCGAGCTGCGCGACGCGCTGATCGTCAATCCCTACGACGCGGACGGCGTCGCGGCGGCGCTGCGCGGGGCGCTGAAGATGGAGCCCGACGATCAGGCCCTGCGCATGGTCCGCTTGCGCCGCGAGGTCCGCGACAACAACATCTATCGCTGGGCCGCGAACCTGATCACGGAGCTCGCGGCCGTGAGGCTCCCCGCGGGGGTATGAAAAAACTGTCCCCGCGGCTGCGCGCGCTCATCGCCGACGTCGCCGCGCGCCCGCGCGTGCTGATCCTGCTCGATTACGACGGGACGCTCGTCCCGCTTCGGACGCGCCCCGAGCTGGCGCGGCTGAAGCCCGGCATGCGCGCGACGCTCGCCCGCCTCCACGGGCGCCGCCTGCGGCTGGTGATGATGAGCGGACGCTCCGTCAAAAGCCTGAAGGGATGCGTCGGCCTCCCGCGGGTCGGCTATTGCGGCGTGTTCGGCCTGGCGGCGTCGGTCCCCGGCTGGCGCTATCTGCATCCGCGCGCGCGCGCGCTGCGCCCGGCGTTCGCCGCCCTGATCCGAAAGTTCCAAGCCTTGTTCCGGGACATTCCCGAGGTGCTGATCGAGGACAAAATGGCGGGCCTGGCGGTGCACTACCGGCTCGTGCCGCGTGCCCGCCGCGCCGAGGTCTCCCGGCGGTTCGCCCGCCTCCGCGCCGGCTCCCCGAGCTCGTTTCGCTGGAGGCAAGGCAATCAAGCCCTGGAAATCGGGCCGCGCACGCCGTGGGATAAGGGGCGGGCGACGCGGATGCTGTGGCGGCGCTACTCCCGTCCCTATCTCCTCGCGATCGGCAACGACCGCTTCGATGAGCCGATGCTCCGCGCCGCGGGCCGTCACGGCGCCGGCATCCGAGTCGGAGCCGGCGCGTCGAAGGCCCGCTACCGCCTTAAGGATTTTCGCGAGGTCGACCGCTTTCTGAGCGGCCTGGCGGATCGCGCGGCTCGGGGCTAGGACTGCCGGCCGTCGCTGACGTCGCGTCGCGGTCCGCCGAGACGCTGGCCGGCGGCGCGCTCCAGGAGAAATCCTCCCTTCCCGCCAAGCGGCGGTGCGAGAGATAGGCCGTCATCCCGCCGACGAAGACCAAGGCGGCCGCCCAGCCGAAGGGGCCCGCGGCGGAAAAGAAGACGACGTAGGCCATGAGGCCGGTCCCGGCGGCGGCGACGCCCGCCCCCGCCGCGCGGGCGGTCTCGAGCGCGGCTTGATCCTTGACGCGCGGCGCGGTGACGGTCAGCGGCGTGGTGACCGGTTCGGTGGACGCGGACGCTTCCGCGGCGGAGGCCGGCCGCGCGATCAGCAGTGCCAGGAAGACCGCGAGTCGTTTCATGGCTCGATCCTCCCGCATGGAGCGCCGCACCATTTCAGCCAGAGTCCGGGAAATATTCTATACTGGTCAAATCCTATGGCCCTGACCAAAGAAGCCCTCCAAGCCCTGGTCGCCCTCCAGCAGAAGGACAAGCACCTCGACGCGATTCAGCATGAGATCGACGCGGTGCCGCCGCGGATCGCCGCGCTCCGGGCCGACCTCGAGGGCGAGAAAAAGCACATGAACGACGCGAAAGCGAAGATCATGGACCTCGAGAAGAAGAAAAAAACCAAGGAGCTCGACGTCGCGGCACAGGAAGAAGCCGCGCGCAAGCACTCGGGCCAGCTCAACGATCTGAAGTCCAACGACGCGTACAAGGCGATGCAGGCCGAGATCGAGAAGGAAAAGGCCAAGGCAGGCGACATCGAAACCGAAATCCTCCAGATCATGGAAGACCTCGACAAGGCCAAGGCCGAAGAGAAGGCCGCGACCGCCGAGTTCAAGAAGACCGAGGAATTTTCCAAAAAGGACCTCGAGAAGCTCGAGGCCGAGATGTCGCACGCGAAGGGCCGCTTCGAGACCGCCAAGATCGAGCGCGACGCGACGGCCGCCGCCGTGGCTCCGTCCGAGATGAAGGTCTACAATCACATCCGCGGCCGCGGCAAGTCCGACGCCGTCGTGCCCATCGTCTCCGGCCACTGCGGCTCCTGCCAGATCAACCTCACGCCGGGCTTGATCCTCGAAGTCTCCAAGCTCAAGACCTTGGTCACCTGCGAGAGCTGCCAGCGCATCCTCTACAAGC
>JAHFCD010000074.1:2615-8274 GCA_023249695.1 Elusimicrobiota bacterium | reverse complement strand
GAGGCGCTCGTGCCCATGCTCAAGACGGAGATCTCCATCCGCGCCAGCGGCCTCGTGCGCGAGGCGCAGCTGCTCATCGGCGGCCACGGCATCCTCGACGACTTCTCCCCGCTCAACCGTCTCGCCGACGACGCGCTCGTCAACGAGATCTGGGAGGGAACGCATCCGGTGCTCGCCGGCCACGCGGCGAAGGCGCTGCGCCGCCCCCGCGTGCGGGAAAGCTTCCTCGCGCGCGTCTCCGACGCCGACCCCGAGGCGCTCGAGCGCTTCAACGCCCTCCTCGCCGAAAGCCGGAGCTGGAACGAGGAGGACCGCAGCCTGCGCGACGAGGAGCTCGCGGCGGAAGCCTACCTTCTGCTCGCGGGATTTCAGGCCTAGGCCGAGCCGCTTCCAACGTTGGAAGCGCGGGAGCGAGGCGCGAATCGAGCTCTCCTTTCTCGAGAACGCGATCCTGCCGAGATCGCTAGGCCTCGACGACGCGGCCCAAAGTCATCAGTTCCTTGGCGAGAGCCTTCCAGCGGCGCTGCACGCTCGGGTCCGAGGGCGCCAGGCGGTAGGAACGGGCTTTTTCCTCGACCGGCCCGGCCTGGCCGTCCGGGCCCGGCTCGACCGGCGCGATCTGGTGCTCGACGGACAGAAGCCTCCCCTCCAGGCCGACGCGGTAGATCCAAACGTGAACCGTGCCTTTGCCGGTCTTCGGGTCCACCTCCCAGCTTTCGCTCGTCGCCTCGAGATGCGAGAAATAGCGGCGCATCACGGCCTGGCGGAACATCGAGTCGCTCGGGGCCTCCGCGAGCTCGGCGGGAATCTCGACGAGATTGGCCTGGAGGTTCCGGAAACGGCCCCGCGCGTCGGGCTTGCCGATGCGCGAATAGATGTTTCCGATCCCCTCCTCCATCTCCACCTGCTCGCCGTCCTTGACGAGGCGGTCGGTCAGCGACTTGACCGGCTTCGGATCGACGGCGGCCGGCGCGAGCTTATCGCGCATGGTTCGCGCGGAGCGCGCGGCGGCGGCGAGGCCGTCGGCCTGGTCCGCGGAGACGAAGGTCTGGGCGGACGCGGGCACGGCGAGGGCGAGCGCCAAAAGGGAGAGGTGTATTCTCATGCTGAGAAGGGTAGCGGCCCGCCCGACGCGCGACGAGGGTCGGGGGGCCCCCGCGGGCCCGGGTCCGTTGGCCCATCCCGGAGGGGCCGTCGTCCCCGGCGCCGCAAATCGTATAATCAACGCGTGAAAGAAACCGCCTCGTTCGATCCCGCCGCCCACACCGCCGAGTCGCGCGCCGTCTGGGACGAGGCCGCGGAGCGCTACGAGAAGCTCTCGAACTCCCTCTTCGCGAAAACCGCGGAGGAGTTCGTGGACTTCGCCGGCCTGCGCAAGAAGTGGCGCGTCCTCGACGTCGCCTGCGGCACCGGCATCGCCAGCCGCGCCGCCGCGGCCAAGATCGACGAGAAAGGCTCGGTGCTCGCGATCGACCTCGCGCCCGGCATGATCGCGCGCGCGAAGGCGGCGCCCGTCGTCAAGCGCGCGGCGCCGATCGAGTACGCGGAGATGGACGTGCACGCGCTTCCGCTCGAGAGCGGCTCCTTCGACGCCGCGATCTCCCAGCTCGGCCTGATGCTGTTCGCCCAGCCCGACAAGGCGCTCGCCGAGATGACGCGCGTGACCAAGCCCGGCGGCGTCGTCGCCTGCCTGGTCCAGGGGCGCCGCGAGAAGATGCTGTTCACCTCCTTGGTCCTGCATGCGATCACCGAGTGCGACCCCGACCTGCGCGCGCCGTACGGCGCGCCCACCCTGTACTCGTTCGGGCCGGACGGGGCCATCGACGCGATCTTCGCGCGCGCGGGGCTTCAGGAGCTCTCGACCAAGCGCCTCACCGGCGTCTTCCGCTTCGCCTCGCCCGAGGAGTACTGGACCGTGATGACCGAGGGCGCGGGCCGAACGGGCGCCATGCTGCGCAGCCTCGACGAGAAGGGCCAGGCCTGGGTCAAGAAAACCGTGCTGCGCCGCGCCGCGAAGAACAAGGCGCGCTCCGGCATCGAGATCCCGTACGAGTTCATGATGGCCCGCGGCTTCAAGCCCGGCCGATGAGCCGTTTCGAGGCCAACGTCTTCGCGCAGCCGGAGCTGATCGCGCGGACGCTGCGCGCTCCGATGCCCGCCTGGATGAAGCCGCCGAAGGGCCGCAAGATCTTTTTCGTCGGGGTCGGCACCAATCATCACGCCGCGCGCATCGCCGCGTGGCTGTGGAGCGGCGCCGGGCTCGACGCGCGCGCGGTCCACGCCTACGATTTCGTCGCCCGCCCCTACCGCCTGTCCAAGGGCGACCTCGGCGTGTTCCTCTCGCACCGCGGCGGCACCAAGTCCTACACCGTCAAGGCCGAGTCCATGGCCCGGCGCGCGGGCGCGTCGACGGTCGCCGTGTGCGGCGCCGGCGCCATCTGGAAGGGAGCGGGCCGTCGCCTGGAGACCTGCGAGCTCGAGGACACGGGCGCCTTCACGAAGTCCTTCACGACGACGATGGCCTGGCTCCTGCGCTGGGCGGGCAAGCCCGCGCTGCTGGCGCCGTTCGCGCGCGCGGGCACGAGCCTGAACTGGGGGCCGGACTCCCCCAAGCTCGCGGCGGAGACCGACCTCGTCCTGCTCGGCGACGGCCTGCGCGAGTGGGTCGCCTGCGAGGTCGCCCTCAAGCTGCTCGAGACCGCGCACCTGCGCGTGCGCGCCTACGGCCTCGAGGAATTCCTGCACGGCCCGCACATCTCGGTCGGCCCCGGCTCGCTCGTGGTCGGCTTCTCGACGGTGGGCGAGACGCGGTGGGACGCCGCGCATCGCTACCTCGACACGGTCGGGGTTCCCTTCCTCGACGTCGCCAACGACGACTGGCTCGCCCAGATCCTGTGGGGGCACCGCTTCACGATCGATTCGTGCCGCCGTCTCGGCATCGATCCCGACGACCTGCGCTCGAAAGAGCCCGCCTACAAGAAAGCCCTCGCCGAGCTCTAGGCCCGGCGGGGCTTTCTTCTAATAGCGAGGCCGATCGAGCCGATGGAGTTCCGTGTGGTTCTCCTGAGCCCCGTACCCCTCGGTTCGGCGCCCTGGGTTCTCTCGCGAGTGGACCTTTCGTCTCGTTCGGCCAGGGCCGGCGGGCTTCCTTCTCCTTCGAGTCGGCCCGAGAACTTGATTCTCGAGTTCAGCCCTTCCGGCAATCTCAGTGTAGCCCCGCCCCCGGCGGCCGTCCAGTCAACTCTTATTCAAATCCCGCCGGGGGCGAAGGCCGCGCGCTACTTCGCCGGAGCGGGCGCTTCCGCGGCCGCCGGAGCGGCGTGCTTCGCGCCGCAGCACTTGCCCGCGAGATAGCCGCCCGCGCCGCCGATCGCGAGCAGGGCGATCACCGCGAGCGACTTGCCGCAGCACTTCTTCGTGCAGCACGCCTTCTCGTCCTGGCCTTCCTTCTTTTCCTGGTTGTCCATGTTCATTCTCCTTTTGAATAGTTTGACTATTGAATTAATTGCGGCAAAAAAAATCAGGCGGCGCCCTTCTCCAGTTTGATCCGTTCGGAAATCTTCCGGAACAAGCCGAGCAAGGCGTCCTGCTCCTCGGCGTTGAGGCCCTTCAACATGCCGCGCGCGAACTCGACAGGCCCGGCCATCGCCTCTTCGTGCAGTTCCTTGCCTTCCTCGGTGAGCGCGACCTGCACGACGCGACGGTCCTCGCTCGAGCGGTCGCGCTTGATGAGCTTCTTTCCGACGAGCCGGTCGATGAGCCCGGTGGCGCTGCTCAGGGAGAGGCAGATCGCGTCCGCGAGCCCGCTCATCGTGCAGCACTCCTGCCGCCCGGCCGCGCGGAGGACGCGAATCTCCTGCCAGGAGAGCTTTTCGCGCACGGCCGAGTTTTTCTTATCGACGCTCTCCGCCTCCTCCATGACCGTCTGGAGGTGGTCCGTGAGCCGGCGCGCGCGATCTTCGAGGTTCATGGTTCGGTTTCCGAATGCTTCGACTTTCGAAGTATATCAGGCCCACGCGCGCCTGTCAAGGGGTTCCATCTCCATGGCGTTGGCGCGATGATTCCGCCAATTGGTCCCCACGCGCTGGGTCTTCGGACCCTTCAACGGATCCCCGACATCCGCTATTCTCAGAAGGATGACGTCGCGCAAAAAAATCCTGGCGCTCGCTTTGGCGACCGCCCAACTCGCCTGCTCCATTTCATTTGGAGCCCGCGAGGCCGCGGCCCAAATCGTCCGCGCGCCCGCCGGCCGGGCGCAAGCCGGAGGCGTGCCCCTCATCCCCGTCTCGGTCGCGAGCGCGCTGTCCCCCTTAGCCTCGTCGCCGGCGCTTCATCCCGCCTCGCTCGCGCTGACGCTCGTCCCGGGACTCACGCCCGCTTTCCTGGCCGCGCCCTCGCCCGTCATCCCAGCCGCCGCGATCACGCCCGCTCCCTCCGCGGCCGTCGCGATCGCGCGTCCGATCGCCGCGCCCGCGCCGCTTCCCGCGTCCTCGTCCAATCCGGCCGCGCGCGTCGACGCCCCCTCCGAGGACTCGAGCCGCGCCGGCGCGGAATCCTTCGCGAAGCTCTACCCGGAAAAAACGATCGCCGTCGAAAATTCGGCGCTCGACGCCGTCACGGCGCCGGACGCGCCGCGAGCCCTCATCCCGCGCGGCATCTCGCTCGCCGCCGCCGCGAAGCCGGAGCGCCGAATCGACAAGGCGCCGCACGCCGTCGACGCGGCCGCGCGGCCCCTGCGCATCCTCATCACCGGCCCTCCGGGTGCGGGCAAGACGACCTACGGGAAAATGCTGGCCCGCGACTTCGGCATGATCCACATCTCCGTCGGAGAGCTGCTGCGCGAGCGCGCCGCCGCCGACCCGGCCCTGAGCGCGGAGATGGCGAAAGGCGAGCTCGTGGACTCCGACCTAGTGCGCGGAGTCGTCCTGGAACGCCTGTCGCGCCCCGATGTCCTCGCCCACGGCTTCATCCTCGACGGCTTCCCGCGCCGCCCCGAGGAGATCGGCGTCATCGAGTCCTGGCAGCAAGCGGGAGGAACCCTCGACGCGCTCGTGCATCTCAACGCGCCCGACGCCGAGCTGCTCCGCCGCATCGAAGCGCGCGGACGAATGGACGACAGCCCCGAGATCTTTCGCCGCCGCATGGAGATCTACCGCGAGCAGACCCAGCCCGTCCTCGATCACTTTCGCCGCACCGTCCGCGTCCTGGAAGCCTACGCCGGCGGGGCCGATATCCAGGCGACCTACGCCGGCGTGCGCGCCCTCATCGAACGCCTCCTCGGCAAGCGCTGAGCGGTCAAAGCCGGGCGCGATTTGATAGTATCTCCACCGCGGCGGGGTAGCTCAGTGGTAGAGCACCGGTCTGAAAAACCGGGTGTCGACAGTTCGATCCTGTCCCCCGCCACCATTTTTATGAGACGCGCATTGCCCGCAGTCGGCGTCGTCTTCCTCGCGATCCTGGGCTGGGCCCAGGTCGCCGCGGTGCCCGTCGTGAAAACCTCCGGCCAGGTGGACTGGAAGGCCTCCGGCAGCCTCCCCGCCGGCGCGGAGTACCACCTGATCTACGAGGACGCCAAGACGCACGCGGTGCAGACCTTGGTCCGCTTCCCCAAGGGCTACGGGCTTCCCGCGCACTCCCACACCGCGGACGAGACGATCCT
>JAHFCD010000074.1:0-2605 GCA_023249695.1 Elusimicrobiota bacterium | reverse complement strand
TGAAAGGCAAGCTCGTCCTCGATATCGCGGGAAAGACCGAGACTTTGGCCGCCGGCGGCTACGCCGTGCTTCCCGCCGGAACGAGCTTCTCGCTCAAAGCGACGGGCTTCGGCGGCGCCGATTTCCTCGCCGCGTTCAACGGACCCTTCGACATGAAGGGTCCGCCCAAGCCCTAGATCCGGAAGGCAATCGCCTTCGGCAGCGCCTCGATGACGACGGGAGACGTTCCGTCGGCGTCCCCGTCGATGTTCAGCGGCAGCGCATCCTCGGAGTGGATCTCGATGCGCCGCGCCCGGCGCAGCACGACGCCGGGGCGCCCGGCATGGCCGCCGGAATACGCGCGCGGCAGCAAGCCCATCAGCTCCAGGCGCGGAAGGTCCGCGATCGTCAGCAGGTCCAGCAGGCCGTCTTCCGCGTCGGCCAAGGGAGCGAGCTTCATCCCCCCGCCGAACGTGCTCGTGTTCGCCGCGGCGACGAGATGGTACGAGGCCGCGGCTTCCTCGACGCCGTCGATGGTGAAGCGCATGAGCTTGGCCTTCGCCGACAAGACGGAGAGGACGCCCTCGAGCAGGTAGGTCAAAGTCCCGCCGAGAAGCTTGCCCCGCGCGGCGACCGCGAGCGCGACGTCGCCGGGCAGGCCCAAGGCCGCGACGTTGAGGAAGTGCCTCGAGCGCGGGGAGCCGTCCGCGGCGCGGAACGTCGCGCGCCCCGCGTCGAGGCGGCGGCGGCCTCCGGCCTCGAGGTACCGGGCCCAGGCCTCGGGGTCGCGAGGCACGCCCATGTGGCCGGCGAAGTCGCAGCCCGAGCCGGCGGGGTAGGTCGAGAGGACGGTGTTCCGGCGCACGTGCTCGGGCACGGCCAGGTAGCCGTCGACCACTTCGCCGAGCGTCCCGTCGCCGCCCACGGCCACGATCAGCTCCACGCCGTCCACCGTCGCCGCGCGCGCAAGCTCGCGGCCGTGACCGGGCTTCTCCGTGCGGACCAGCTCCAGGTCGGGATAAATCCGCTGCGCCAGCGCGCGGGCCTTCTCCCAGCGCCCCCCCGCCCTTCCATGCCCCGCCGCCGGATTAACGATGAACAGCGTTCTCATTGTGGTGCCGGTCTTATTCTAGCGTTTTGTCGCGCGCTGCAAATACCGGTAGGCCTGACACCCTAAAAAGAACCGCCCCGACCGGTAGGGGTGACCGGTCGGGGCGGGACGGGTACGAAAGACGAGCTTAGCGGGCCAGCTTGCCCGCGTCGATCATGCCGGCGCCCTGCATCTCGGCCGTGAGGCCCTGCGTCGCCAGCGGGGTCGCCGCCTTCTTGAGCTGGGCGAACACGCCGTCGGGACCGTTCAGGCCGACGTAGCCCTGGGAGACGACGAGCGCCGCGAGGCCGGCCACGTGCGGGGAGGCCATCGAGGTGCCGGAGTACGAGGCGAAGCCGCCGCCCATCTTGGCGGAGAGCACGTCCACGCCGGGAGCGATGAAGTCCACTTCCGGTCCGCGGCTGGAGAAGCCGGCGAGCTTGTCGGCCGAGTCGGAGGCCGCCACCGCGATGGTGTCGTCGTAAGCGCCCGGGAAGCCGACCGACTGGCCGGAGTTGCCGGCCGCCGCGACGATGACGACGCCCGAGCCGCGGGCGAAGCGCACGGCGCGATGCATCGCCTCGCTGTCCACCGGCGCGCCGAGGGACATGTTGGCGACGTCCATGTGGTTCTTCGCGGCCCAGACGATGCCGTCGATGACGTCGGACAGGTTGCCCGAGCCGTCGGCGTCGAGAACCTTCACGGCGTACAGGCGGGCCTTCGGAGCGACGCCGACGACGCCCTTGCCGTCGCGATGGCCGGCGATGGTGCCGGAGACGTGCGTGCCGTGGCCGTTATCGTCCTGATAGTCGGCCGGGTTCTCGGTCTTCGTGATCGCCGAGTAGCCGCCGTCCACGCTGCCCGAGAGGTCGGGGTGGGAGGCGTCGATGCCGGTGTCGATGACCGCGACCTTCACGCCCTTGCCCTCGGTGATCGGCCAGGCGGCGGGAGCGTGGACGCGGTTGATGCCCCACGTCTCTTCCTTGCGCTGCGCGGCGATCGCGGAGGCCATCGGGTTTTGGACGAAGGCGCCGGCCTTCGGCATGCTCAGCCCGGCCATGACTCCATTAAAGGAAGGCATCGGCGCGGCCTGAAAGGAGACCTGCGCGGACTCGATCCACTTCACGCGCTTGTCGGCTTCGATGGAAACGATGCGGCGCACGGCCATCGAGCACTTCTGCGGGTTCTTGCAAAAAGCCTTGCCGATGCCGGTCTCGAGAGACTGGCCGGCGGGAACGTCCACGAGCGCCACCGAGACTTCCTGATCGGTGTCGCCGTTCGTCGCGATGTGCTTGGCGGCCTTGAGCTCCAAGGCGCCGAGCGCGGCGTCGCGGTCCTTCTGGTTGGCCTTCGCGTCGAAGGTCACGATGTAGCGCTTGCTTCCCGACTTCGGCGCGGGCGCCGCGGAGGCGTTGGCGGCCGCGAAGGCCGCGATCATCAGTCCGGTCAGAAGTTTCTTCACTTTGTTATCTCCCCTGCAGGTCTTAAGTCTACGCGTATTATGGACGGAAGGCCCAGATCACGCATGGGGCCGAA
>JAHFCD010000540.1 GCA_023249695.1 Elusimicrobiota bacterium | reverse complement strand
GACGGTGTCCCGATCGATGTCGGCGAGCATCTCGTGGGCGATCTTGGCCAGACGCGCTTCCGTGTAGCGCATCGCCGCCGGCGGGTCGCCGTCGACCGACCCATAGTTCCCCTGCCCGTCGACCAGCGGATAGCGGAGCGAGAACTCCTGCACCATGCGGACGAGCGCCTCGTAGATCGGCGCGTCGCCGTGCGGATGGTACTTGCCCATGCAGTCGCCGATGACGCGGGCCGCCTTCTTGTAGGCGCGGTTCCAGTTGAGCCCCAGCCCCTGCATCGTGTACAGGACGCGCCGGTGGACGGGCTTGAGACCGTCGCGGATGTCCGGGAGCGCGCGACCGACGATGACGGACATGGCGTAGTCCATATAGGACTTCCGCATTTCTTCTTCGATGGGGACCGGGATCAGGCGCTCATTCGGCATGTCAAGCTCGTGAGCAGTCGAGCGGGGCCCCGCGAGCCTGTCTCAGGCCACCCGCGGGGTCCCGGCCTCGCGCTCAGTTAAATAATTAAATATCGAGGTTCGCGACGTCCAGGGCGTACTTCTCGATGAATTCGCGGCGCGGCTCGACGGCATCGCCCATGAGCACCGTGAACATCTGGTCGGCGCCGACGGCGTCCTCCATCGTGACCTTGAGGAGCGTCCGCGACTCCGCGTTCATCGTGGTGTCCGCGAGCTCCTCCGCGTTCATCTCGCCGAGACCTTTGTACCGCTGGAATGACGCGCCCGCCTTCGCGTGCTCGAGGGCCACCCGATGAAGCGCGTCGAGGGACGCCACCGCGGTCTCCCGCTCGCCCTCGATGATCACGGTCGGGCCCTTCGCTGCCGGCGCGACCTGTTCCCACAGCACGCCGAGGCTCGCGTAGTCGGGCGACTTGAAGAGGTCGGTGCTGAACGAGAGCGGGGGCGGGCCCGCGATCGTTACGGTGTGCCCCTCGTTCCCCTCGCCGGCCTGGACGCCGACCTCATACCCGTCGACCGCCGCGGCCGCGCGCACGATCGCCTCCGCGATTTCGGCGTGGCCGATCCCCCGCTTGGTGCCCCGGAACTTCGTCCGCAACAGCTCGTTCAGCACCGGACCCGGCACGCCACGCTTCGTGAACTTCGTGACGAGCGTCCTGACCTCCGACACCGCCCGGAGCAGCTCGCGAAGCGGCTCGCCGGTGATCAGGGCCTTGGTCCCCGGCACCTTCACGCCCGCGTCCTCGACCCAGGTGGACAGGAAGAACTCCTCGAACTCGCGGTCGGACATCAGGTACTTCTCGACCTTCCCCTTCTTGACCTTGAACAGCGGCGGCTGGGCGATGTAGAGGTAGCCCGCCTCGATGACCGGCACCATGTGCCGGAAGAAGAAGGTCAGGAGCAACGTGCGGATGTGCGCTCCGTCCACGTCGGCGTCGGTCATGAGGATGACCTTGTGATACCTGAGCTTCGCGACGTCGAACTCGTCGGGGCCGATCCCGGTCCCGAGCGCGGAGATGAGCAGACGAATTTCATTGTGGGACAGGACCTTGTCGTAGCGCGCCTTCTCCGCGTTGATGATCTTGCCGCGGAGCGGAAGGACGGCCTGGGTACGCCGATCCCGTCCCTCCTTCGCCGAGCCGCCCGCCGAGGCACCCTCGACCAGGAAGAGCTCCCGGTACTGTGGATCGCGCTCCGAGCACTCGGCGAGCTTCGCCGCGAGCCCCTCGTCGTCCACGCCCCTCTTGCGGGTCAGCTCACGCGCCTTGCGGGCGGCCTCCCGCGCCTGGGCGGCTCGCACGCACTTGTCGACGATCTTCCGCGCCGTCGTCGGGTCTTCTTCGAAGGCCTCGGCGAGCTTGTCATTGACGACCTGCTGGACCAGACCCTTGATGTCGCTGTTGCCGAGCTTGGCCTTGGTCTGGCCTTCGAACTGCGGCTCCGGCAACCGGACCGAGACCACCGCCGTGAGTCCTTCCCGGACGTCGTCGCCGGTGATGCCGCTCTTGAAGTTCTTGAGGAAGCCGTTGGCCAGCGCGTAGTTCGAGAGCGTGCTCGTGAGCGCCGCCCGGAACCCGGTCAGGTGCGTGCCGCCCTCGCGGGTGTTGATGTTGTTTGCGAACGAGAAAACGCTCTCCTGGTATCCGTCGTTGTACTGGAGCGCCACCTCGACCTCGGTATCGCCTTTCTTGCCCACGAAGAACAGCACCTTTGGGTGTAGCGGGGTCTTGTTCTGGTTCAGGTGCTTGATGAACTCGATGATGCCGCCCTTGTACAGGAACGTGT
>JAHFCD010000539.1 GCA_023249695.1 Elusimicrobiota bacterium | reverse complement strand
AGACGAGGGTTTTCAGCCCTTGTCGCCGCCGCAATGCCGCCACGACGGGGGCGAGCTTGATGGCCTCGGGCCGGGTGCCCATGACCACGAGAATCTTCATTCGCGGGCTTTGCGCAGGCCGCGGCTGACGAAGGTCCAGGCGATGAGCTTATAAAGGAGGCGCATCCCGACGTTGGCATCAAATTCGTCCTCCCCGGGAGACACCTCATTAAGGTCGAAGCCGATGATCTTGCGGCCGGACTTCGCGACGAGGGCGATGAGGTGCAGCGCCTCGGCGAACTGGAGGCCGCCGGGGACGGGGGTGCCGGTGTGCGGGCACAGGACCGGGTCGAGGCCGTCGATGTCGAAGGTGATCCAGACCTGCTTGGGGAGCGTGTTGACGATCTCCTGGCAGGTCTTCGTCCACGGCTCGCCGGCGAAGCGGCGCGCGGCGAGGTCCCGGTCGTAGAAGACCTTGGCGCGGTCGCCGAGGGCGACGGTGAATTCGTGCTCCTGCTCGCAGAAGTCGCGGATGCCGACCTGCGTGATGCGGGAGATCTGCGGGATGTTCTCCATCGCGTTGTACATGATCGACGCATGGGACCAGGTGAAGCCCTCGTAGGCGACGCGCGTGTCGGAATGCGCGTCGAAGTGAAGGAGGCCGAAGCTTCCGTGCTTCTCGCCGGCGGCCTTGAAGGCGCCGTACGGCACGCTGTGGTCGCCGCCGACGAGGCCGACGATCTTTCCCGCGTCCATGAGGGCCTTCGTCTCGCGATACACCCACTCGTTGAGCTTCCCGCCGAGATCGTTCGCCGTTTTGAGCGCCTTCTGAAGGCTCTTGTTTCCTTCAATGCGCCCGCCGTGCTTGATGATCTTTTGCGCGGCGGCCTTGGCCGTCTTGTTCCAAGCCCGGACTTCCTTGGATTCGGGGCGCATGAAGATGCCCGGTTCGTAGGGCCGGTGGACCTCGCCGTCGAACAGGTCCACCTGGCCGCTGGCCGCGAGGATCGCCGCGGGACCTTTCGAGGTCCCGCCGCCGTAGGAGGTCGTCGCCTCCCAGGGAACGGGAACGAGGACGAAGGCCGCGTCCTTTTCCTCATGGGGGAGTCCGAAGACTCCGGTGTCTTCGCCGGGCGCGGAGTTGGGATCGAAGTCGAGCATGGGCGAATTATATCACATGTCGGAATTCGGTGTTGACGTCGGGAAGATTGGGGTGTATAATGAATGTTATTAGGGTGTTTATAGATAGTTATTAGGGTGTTTTTGATAATTATTCGGGTGTATGAAAAAAAGCAAAGAAATAAACGATTTTATAATCGACGCTATCGAAAAACATCCCAAAAATGTTGTTCGTCTGGCGGCGGAACGCTTTAATTTAAATCGTAGAACGATCGTTGACCATATTCAAGGTCTTATTGCCGATGGAGTTCTAACCGCCGAGGGAAGAACCAAGGCCAGAGTTTACACGTTGCGGACGTTGATCGAAGAGAGCTGGACGCTTCCCATCACGCCGCATTCCGAAGAACATCAAGTCTGGCAAACGACGGTCGCTCCGTATCTCAAAAATATTCCTGATAACGTTCGCGCCATCTGCCAGCACGGGTTCAACGAGATGTTCAACAACGCGATCGATCACTCCAATTCTGCGGAGGCGACCGTCGATTTAATAATCACCGCGGCGGCCGTTCATATTCGGATCCGCGACTATGGGATAGGGATTTTCGAGAAGATCAAGACGGCGCTGAATCTCTCGGATCCCCGAGAGGCTCTGCTCGAGTTGAGCAAGGGAAAGCTGACGACGGCGCCCGAAAGGCACGCGGGAGAGGGAATTTTTTTTACCTCGCGCATGTTCGAGAATTTCTCGATTCTGTCGGGAGAACTCGTTTATCTTGCCCATGCGTCCGCCGAGGACGATTGGTTGTTTGAATTCGCCGACGGGAAGCCGATTTCCGGCACGGCGGTGCGAATGAACATTTCGACGCGTTCAACGCGGACCACCCAGAGCGTCTTCGATCGATTCTCGGGAGTCGACGAAGGGTTTACGAAGACGCACGTGCCGGTCGCTCTCGCGAGATACGGCGAGGACAAGCTGGTTTCTCGTTCCCAGGCGCGACGGGTTCTCGCGAGATTCGAAAAATTCAAGGAAGTCGCGCTGGACTTCAACGGGGTCGCGACGATCGGCCAGCCTTTCGCCGATGAGATATTCCGGGTGTTCGCGGATAATAATCCCGGCATCAAGATCACGCATGCCCACGCCAGCCTTCAAATCAAGAATATGATCG
>JAHFCD010000538.1 GCA_023249695.1 Elusimicrobiota bacterium | reverse complement strand
GCCGGCGCTCGCGGCTGACGAGGATGACGGCCCGGAATTCATCGAGGTCCCAGGTCGCGTTGCCGCCGACCGAGTGCCCGCCGACGCCGAGGTAGCGGGCGACCATGCGGTGGTCCCGGTCGAGCACGACGCGGGAGCGGCCGCGCAGGAACAGCCAGCCCGACGCCACGAACACGGCGCCGAAGACGAAGCGCACGCAGGGAATGAGGATCGCGCCGGGGCGCTCGAGGGCGTAGGAGGCGACCACCGTCCCGCACATCAAGATCATCTCGACCAGGCCGAAACAGGTCAAGGCAAGGCCGGCCAAAGACGCGGTCGCGTCGGGATCCTGTCGAATTTCGAGGCGGGAGCGGCTCGTCTTGATCATCTCGGTGGAGGGCGACGGTCGTTTCAGTGTACCCCCGGCTCGATCGAGCGTCAAGACCCATTTTACGACGAGAAACCGCCGGTTCGGAGGGTATTAGAAGTAGCGTCGCATGCCGACGGCGCCGTCGAAGGCGCCGCCTTCGTTGGGCGCGAGACGCAGGACGGGCGCGACCTCCGCGAAGAACTCGAGAGGCTTGGTCGAATGGAACATCGAGACGCCCCCGACGAAGCGGATGCCGACGAAGGTCCTCGTCTCGGTCTTGAACTTCAAGCCCAGGCCGGCGTACAGCGGGAGGCGGGTCCCGGCGCGCTTGCGGGGCAGAACCTGGTCGAAATTCTTCAGGAAGTCGGCGTTCATCGTGAAATCGCCCTCGGAGACGCCCAGGTGACCTTGAACCGCGTAGCGCGAATCCAGCCAGTACTTGGCCGTGACGCCGAAAGGGACCCCGAGAACCACGCCGGCGCCGAACTTCTCGTTCGCCGCGGCCGCCGCGACCGCCGCGGCGGCCAGCAGGAGGACCGATAACGCGTATCGCATGACCATAGTTTACACCAAAGCGCGGCCGCTCTCGCGCGGACGCGATTTTGTCACGGGGCCTCCATGGACGCCGGCTTCGTTCCCGGGCTAGACTGTGAGCGCCGATGAAGATCACCGGACCTCGCCGTTTTCTCCTGATCGGCCTGGCCGCCGCCGCGGCGTGCCAGACCGTGCCCTACACGGGACGTTCGCACCTCGTGCTCGTCTCGGCCGGCGAGGAGACCGAGCTCGGCGAAAGCTCGTACCGGGACGCGCTCTCCAAGGCCAAGATCTCGACCGACGCCGAAGCCGCGGCCCTGGTGCGCCGCGTCGGCGGGCGCATCGCCGTCGCCGCGGACATGCCCGATTTCAAATGGGAGTTCAACCTCATCGACGATCCGAAGACGGTCAACGCGTGGTGCCTCCCGGGAGGCAAGGTCGCGGTGTACAGCGGCATCCTGCCGGTGACCAAGGACGAGAACGGCCTGGCCGTCGTGATGGGCCACGAGATCGCGCACGCGCTCGCGCGCCACGGCTCGGAGCGCATGAGCCAGGGCCTGCTGGCGCAATTGGGCGGCGTCGCGCTCGGCGCGGCCCTGTCGAGCCGCCCCGAGGCCGCGCAGCGGGTGGCCGCCCAGGCCTACGGCGCGGGCGCGACGGTGGGCGTCCTTCTGCCGTTCAGCCGCGCCCAGGAAAGCGAGGCCGACCACATCGGCCTGATCCTGATGGCCAAGGCCGGCTACGACCCGACCGGCGCGGTCGCCTTCTGGAGACGGATGGCCGCGTCCGCGGGCGGAGGCGGCCCCCCCGAATTCCTGCGCACCCACCCCGCCGACGACAAGCGCATCGCGAAGATCGAGGAGGAGCTCCCGGAAGCCCTCGGCTATTTGAAGAAGTAGCCCGGCGGCCGCCCCGGGTTTTTGGTACGATAAATAGGTGAGTTCAGGCGCAGCCGCCCCGAGCCCCGCCGCCGCCTTCGACCTGGCGTCCCTCAACGCCATCCTGTCGAAGTACAAGGAATCGCACCTTCCCACCTCTTTGTGGCAGATCGCCAATACCGCGATACCGTTCTTCTCGGTGATGGCCCTGATGTACCTGACCGCGTACCGCGGCTATTGGCCGGTGACCTTGCTCCTGGCCGTCCCGGCCTCGGGCCTGCTGATGCGCATGTTCATCATCCAGCACGATTGCGGCCACGGCTCCTTCTTCAAGTCCTCCCGCGCCAACGACTGGGTGGGAGCCGTCATCGGCGTGCTGACCTTGACCCCTTACACGTACTGGAAGCAGACCCACGCGATCCATCACTCCACGTCCGGGAACCTCGACCGCCGGGGCTACGGCGACATCGAGACCCTGACTCTTAGGGAATATGTCGCGCTT
>JAHFCD010000073.1 GCA_023249695.1 Elusimicrobiota bacterium | reverse complement strand
TTCGGCGTTCATCGCGACCGGCTCGAGGTGACGAATCATCTCGTAATCGAGCAGCCCGACCGCGCCCGCGTCGAACGGCCGGCCGCCGCGGCTCTTGAGCTGGGCCAGGCGCTTGCCGATCACGGCGAACGGCTCGCCCGGCAGCTTCTTCCTGCGGCGGGCCGTGACGGAATAGACCCGACCCTTGATGACGCGCAGCGTTTCGAACGGCTGGACGCCGATCCACGCCCGCCGCCGGCCGTCCTCGACCTTCTCGATCAGATAGCCGCGGCCGCCTTCCCCGGCGAGGCGCTCGAAGCAGGTCGCGGGGTCCAGGCCTTCGAGGCCGAGGTCGATCCTGACGACGGAAAATGTCTTGGGCATTATTGATGGATCGAGATCCCGGCTCTTCTCGCGATGAGTCGCGACCGGAGATGAATCATCGGGGCTTGAGCAGATTGTCGAGGGCTTCGATGTAGGAATCGATCCCTTTGCCGTAAAACTGGGCCGCGCAGGCGGGCGCGATGACCGAGATCCGGCGGAACGCTTCTCGTTTCTTGATGTTCGAAAGATGCACCTCGATCGTCGGAACGAGGATCGACGCGACCGCGTCGCGCAGCGCGTAGCTGTAGTGGCTGTAGGCGCCGGGATTGAACACGATCCCGTCCGCCCACTTGCGGTGCGCGTGGAGAATATCGATGAGCTCGCCTTCATGATTGGACTGGCGGGCGCGGACGACGCCCCCCCTTTTCCTGGCGTGCGCGGCCAGCTTCGAGTTCAGCTGCGCCAAGGTCATCGTGCCGTAGACCTCCGGCTCGCGTTCGCCCAGCAGATTCAGATTGGGGCCGTTCAGAATCAGGATATTCCTCACAAGATCTCCCGCACCGCGCGCAAAATCTCCTGATCCGAGACGAACGCGGTCACCGGCCGCCCCGGCGCGCGCAGGAGCACGAAGCGCGCGCGGCCGCCCCGCGCCTTCTTGTCGCGCCGCGTCAGCTCGAGCAGGCGGCGCGGCTCGATGCGACGCGGCAGGGGCACCGGCAAGGTCGCGAGGAAGCGGTCCGCCTCGGCGGCGAACGCGGCCTTGAGCCCGGAGCAGCGGTGCGACAGGCGCAGCGCCGCGCGCATGCCCCAGATCACGGCCTCGCCGTGGCGCAGCGCGCCCAGCCCCGACGCGGACTCGAGCGCGTGGCCGAGCGTGTGGCCGAAATTGAGCACCTCGCGCGGCCCCTTCTCGTCGCGCTCGTCGCTGTCGACGATCCGGCGCTTCCACGCGGCGCAGCGCGCGACCACCTTCGCCGTCAGCGCGGCGTCGCCCGCCATCAGCGCGTCCCAGTTCCCGACGATGAAGGCCCAAAGCGCCGGCTCCAGCACCAGGCCGTACTTCAGAGCCTCGCCGAAGCCCGACACGCGCTCGCGGGGAGGCAAGGTCGCCAGCACCTCCGGATCGCAGACCACCGCGCGCGGGCGATGAAAGCAGCCGGCCAGGTTCTTGCCGCCCGCCAAATTGATGCCGGTCTTGCCGCCGAGGCCGCTGTCGAGCTGGCCGAGCAAGGTCGTCGGGACGCTGACCCACGGTATGCCGCGCTGGTAGATCGCGGCGGCAAAGCCCGCCGCGTCGGTGACCGCGCCGCCGCCGAGGGCCACGATCGCCGAGTCGCGCCCGAGGCCCGCTTCGAGCATCGTGTTCAGCAGGTCCGACACGGAGTCCCACGTCTTGGCGCTTTCTCCCGAAGGGAGAAAATGGCGATGGACCTTGAGGCCGGCGCGCGTGAGGGCTTTCTCGACCCCGGAGCCGAAGCGGCGCCAGGCGCCCGCCTCGGACACCAAGGCAACGCGCCGCGACGGCGCGAGCCCGCGCATCCAGGTCCGGGCGCGCAGGCGCGCGCCGGGCTCGACGAACAGTTTCTCGACGGTCAAGGGATCCTCCGCGCGATCAGCTGGGCCGCGGTCAGGGGCGAATTGACGGTGGTGGAAACGCTCCAGTCGGCGCCGGAGTAGGCCTCGCGGCGTTCGATCAGGAGCTTGCCCACCTTGGCGCTCAGCGAGCCTCCGGCCAGGAGCGGCCGCGACGCCCGCTTCGGACCGAGGCGGCGGACCAGCTCGGCGCGCGAGCACGACAGGGAAACGAGGTAGCCCTTCTTCACGAGCACGCGATTTTTCGGATCGAGCAAGGTCCCCCCGCCCAGGGCCACGACGACGCCGGGGCGCTTCGCGGCGCGCAGCAGCGCCTTGCGCTCGAGCTTGCGGAACGCTTCCTCGCCGCGCCGCGCGAACAAGGAGGCGACGCTCGAGCCGGCCGCGCGCTCGATGGACAAGTCGAGATCGATGAACGGGCGGCGCAGCAGCCGGCCGAGCTCCTTGCCGACGACGGACTTGCCGACGCCCATGAAGCCGGTCAGATAGATCGTCTGCCTCATTTGCGCCACGCCGCGATCCGCGGAAGGATTTCGGCCATCGAGTCGCCCCCAAACTTCGCCAGCACGGCGTCGGCGAGCACGAGGCAGACCAAGGACTCGCCGATCACGGCGGCGGCCGGGACCGCGCAGGCGTCGGAGCGTTCCACATGGGCCTTCGCGGGCTTCATCGTGCGCAGGTCCACCGAGTCGAGCGGCTTCATCAAGGTGGCGATCGGCTTCATCGCCGCGCGCAGGACGAGGACCTGGCCCGTGCTCATGCCGCCGTCGAGGCCCCCGGAGCGGTTCGAGCGGTAGCCGACCTTCCTTCCCCTCGGCTCGTAGGCGTCGTGCGCCTGCGACCCGGGAACGCCCGCGCCGCGGAAGCCGTAGCCGACCTCGACGCCCTTGATCGCGTTGAGGGACATCAACGCCGCGGACAACGGCCCTTCGAGGCGGCGATCCCACTGCGCGTAGCTGCCGAGGCCGACGGGCAGGCCTTCCGCGAGGACCTCGAAGATGCCTCCGAGCGTGTCGCCCGCCGCCTTCGCCTCGTCGATGCGCGTGACCATGCGCCGGGAAAAATTAGGATTGGCGCAGCGGACCGGGTCCGCGTCGGTCAGAGCGTTCAAATCGGCGATCGGGCACGGAAGAGGCGTGTCATCGGCTTCGCCGCCGATCGCGACGACTCGGCTGGCCACCACGACGCCGCATTCGTGGAGAAAACGCCTCGCGGCGGCGCCAAGGGCCACCCGCATGGCGGTTTCGCGCGCCGACGCCCGCTCGAGAACGTTGCGCATGTCGTCGAACCCGTACTTGAGCTTCCCGACGAGATCGGCATGACCGGGCCGCGGGACGTCGACGCGCCGCGAAGCGGGCGCGTCGGAAGGCTCGGCGCCCATGATCGATTCCCAGTTTTTGAAGTCGAGGTTGGGCACGAGCAAAGCGAGGGGCGAGCCGAGGGTTTTCCCGGCGCGCACCCCCGACAAGATCTCCACCTTGTCGCCCTCGATCTTTTGCCGGTTCCCGCGCCCATGGCCTTTCTTGCGCCGCAGCAGGTCCGCCTGCACGTCGGCCGCGGCAAGCGCCAGGCCCGCGGGGAGGCCCTCTAATATCCCGACGAGGGCTTTGCCATGGGATTCACCGGCGGTTAAATAACGAAGAGTCATGAAAGCTCCTTGATCAGCTTTTCGGCCAGCGCGGCGCGGCGCGCCGCACTGAAGGGACGATCCCAGAATTCGTAGGCGCGAAGCGCCTGGAAAACGAGCATCGGCGTCCCGTCCGTCACGAGCGCCCCCATTCGTTCGGCATGCCGCTGAAACGCCGTTTTTTTCCCGTACACCAGGTCCACCGCCGCGACGGGGGCCCTTAGCGCCTTCGACGCAGGCGAAACGTCAGGGTAACCTTGTAGGCCCAAGGGCGTCGCGTTGATCCAAATGTCCGCGTTTCTCGGTGCCCCCGACGAAAAGTTCGTTCTGGGGAAAGTTGGCGCCAGGTCGCGTACACATCCTTTTGCCGTTGATGCCGTTCGGTTCGTAAACCGCACGCTGCGAGCACCGCCGCGCGCGAGCGCCCACCCGGCGGCCCTAGCGGCGCCTCCGGCGCCAAAGACCAGAGCGCGTTTGCCGGACATTACGACGCCCGCGAATTTTAAAGCGTCCCTCAACCCTTCGGCGTCGGTGTTGTGACCGATGATATCACGGCCGAATCGGATCACGTTCACCGCCCCGATGACGCGCGCCGCGGGAGTCAATCGCGCCGCGTAGTTCGCGGCTTCGAGCTTGAACGGAATAGTGACGTTTATACCACGCCAACCTTGGTTTCGCGTCCGCTGCACGGCCGCGGCGAAATCGCCCTCCTTCACTTCAACGGCACGATAAACAATCGGGCGCTTGAGCAGGCGAGACAACGTCGAAAATATCCTCGGCGACTTCGAATGCGACACGGGACTCCCCAGCAACCCCAATTTCACTTCGCCCTCTGAATAAAGTCGTCATAGAACGTGGGATAAGAAATCTCCGCGCATGATGCGTTGCTGACCGTCGATTCTCCCGACGCGAGCACCCCCGCGATGAATCCCGTCATCGCGAGCCGGTGGTCTCCCAGCGAATCCACCTTGGCCGCTGTCAGCGTTTTAACGCCGGTCACGATCAGATCGTCGCCCTCGGCGCGGGCGTTCGCCCCAAAGCTCGTCAACAACGCAGCGATCCCCGCGAGCCGGTCGCTTTCTTTATGACGAAGCTCGCCAAGGCCGCAAAAGCGGCTTTCCCCGGCGGCGAGCGCGGCGGCCAGGGCGAGTATGGGCACCTCGTCGATCAGGCCCGGGACCTCGTCGGCGGAAATGACCGCGCCGCGCAGGTCCGACGATGACACGATCAGGTCCTCGATCGCCTCGCCCCCCTCGCCGCGCATCGGCTCGCGGTGTATGTCGGCGCCCATGCGCGCCAGCACCGACAGGTAGCCGGTCCGGGTCGGGTTCGAGCCCACGCCGCGCACGGCGAGCTCGCTGCCCGGGGCCAACGTGGCCGCGACGACCCAGAAGGCGGCCGACGACGGGTCGCCCGGAATGAGGACCTTGCTCGCCGTGAGGCGCGAGCCGCCCGTCACCGTCACCTTGAGCCCGGTCAGGCGGACGGGGACGCCGAACGCGGTCAGCATGCGCTCGGTGTGGTCGCGCGTCGCGGCCGGCTCGATGACCGTCGTTTCTCCCCGCGCGTGGAGGCCGGCGAGCAGGACCGCCGACTTGACCTGAGCGCTCGCCATCGGAGTCAGGTACTCGATGCCGTTGAGCGCGCCGCCGGCGATGGTCACGGGCGGCGTGCCGGACTCGCTCAGACCGATCGTCGCGCCCATCGCGCGCAGGGGCTCGGCGACGCGCTTCATCGGCCGGCGCGTCAGCGACTCGTCGCCGACGAAACGGGAGGAAAATCCGTGCCCGGCCGCGACTCCCGCGAGCAGGCGCATCGTCGTGCCGGAGTTTCCGGCGTCGAGGTCGCCCGCCGGGGCCTTGAGGCCGCCGAGGCCCCGGCCGCGCACGCGCACGGACGGCGCCGCGCCGGAGATCTCGACGCCCAGCGCCGACAGGCAGGTCCGGGTCGAGGCGACGTCGGCCCCCGACGAGAGGCCCTCGACGACGGTCTCGCCCTCGGCCAGCGCGCCGAGGATCAGCGCGCGATGCGAAACCGACTTGTCGCCCGGCACGCGGACCTCTCCTTCGAGGCGGCCGCCGCCGGCGACGAGGCGGTCCTTCACCCGCGGCCCTTGAGCGCGGGCGTGGCCATGTCGCGGCCGAGCGCGCCCGCGATCGCGGCCAGCTCCCGCATCAGCACGGCGAAATCGTCGGGATGCAGGGCCTGCGGCCCGTCGCACAGCGCCTGGTCGGGACGGTCGTGAACCTCGATCATGACGCCGTGCGCGCCGGCGGCGACGGCCGCGCGCGCCATCGGGGCGACGCGCGCGCGTACGCCGGTCGCGTGGCTCGGGTCCACGATGATCGGGAGATGGCTCATCTCCTTGACCGCGGGCACCACGTTCAAGTCGAGCGTGTTGCGCGCGTGGTCGGAGAACGCGCGGATGCCGCGTTCGCACAGGAAGATGTTCTTGTTGCCCTCGCTGAGCAGGTACTCCGCCGACATCAGCCACTCGTCGAGTGTGGCGGACATCCCGCGCTTGAGCATGACGGGCTTTTTGAGCTGCCCGATCTCCTTGAGCAGGGCGAAGTTCTGCATGTTGCGCGCGCCGACCTGAAGCACGTCGGCGAACTCGGCCACGTCGGCCAAGGTGCGCTGATCGAGCACCTCGGTGACGATCGGAAGCCCCGTCTCCTTCTTCGCGAGCGCGAGGAGCTGGAGGCCTTTCTTGCCCATGCCCTGGAACGCGTAAGGGGAGGTGCGCGGCTTGAACGCGCCTCCGCGCAGCATCTGCGCGCCCGCCGCCTTCACGCGCCGCGCGATGCGCAGCATCTGCTCCTCGCTCTCGACCGCGCACGGCCCGGCGATCACGATGAGCCCGGGGCCGCCGATGCCGTACGGCCCGACGGGGACCACGGTGTCCTCATGCTGGAAATCGCGGCCCGCGAGCTTGTAGGGCCGGGAGACGCGCACGGCCTCGCGCACCCCGGGCAGGGCGTCGAACAGATGGGGATCGAGCGCGCTCGAGTTGCCGGTGATGCCCACGGCAACGCTGAGCTTTCCGGGAATCACGTGCGGCTTCAGCTTCAGCGCCTTCACCTTCGCGAGCACGTCCTTCAGCTGTTTTTTCGTGTGATCGGACTGCATCAAAATCAACATTTATATCTCCAAAGCCGCGACCAGCCTTTTGGCCAATCGCGAAACGTCGCCGGCGCCTTTGGCGCCGGCAAGCACCAGCGCGCTTCCCACCACCACGCCGTCGGCATAAGGCGCCAACGCCTTGGCCTGCGACCGCTCCGCCACTCCAAAACCCACCATGAGCGGCTTCCCGGTCATTTTTTTCACATGCGCGATCCGCTGGGCCAGATTGGGCGCCAGGCCTTTCCGGACGCCGGTCACCCCTTCGCGGCTCACATAATAAACGGCCGTGCCGGAGGCGCGGCCGATCCTCGAAAGCCGTTGATCCGTCGTGGTCGGCGAAGCGAGCGGCACCAATTCGACGCCGCGCCTCGCGAGCTCCGTCTCCGTCGCCGTCGATTCCTCGATCGGAAGATCCACGATCAAGGTCGCCGTGACCCCGCAGGCGCCGCACATCTTCGCGAACTTCTTCGTTCCCATGCGCAGAATCGGGTTGAGGTAGGTGAACAAAACGACCGGGATCGTCACCCCGCCTTTCCGAAGCTCCTTCACGAAGGCGGCGGCTTTTTTCAACGTCATGCCTTTGGCAAGAGCCCGCTGCCCGGCCGCCTGTATCACGGGTCCGTCGGCGACGGGATCCGAGAACGGCACCCCCACCTCGAGTATGTCCGCGCCCGCCTTGACGACCGCGCGCGCCGCGCGCAGGCTCGCCTCGTAAGAGGGATCCCCCGCGACGAGAAAGGGCACGAACGCCGCCCGCCCGAAGGCGCGCCGTCCGTGCAGCGCGCGCGCGAGGCTCACGGACATAGGGTCCCCAGGTCCTTGTCGCCGCGTCCGGACAGATTGACCAGGACGACGTCGTTCTTCTTGAAGCGCCGCTTGGCCTTGATCAGGTACGCGATCGCGTGCGCGCTTTCCAGCGCCGGAAGAATCCCCTCCAGACGGCACAGCTCGTGCGCGGCCGCGAGGGCGTCCTTGTCGGAGGCGGAGGCGTACTTCGCGCGCCCGATCCTCCGCAATTCGGCGTGCTCGGGCCCGACGGCGGGGTAGTCGAGCCCCGCGGAGATCGAGTGGGTGGGAAGAACCTGGCCGTCCTTGTCCTGCAGGAGATAGGTGTACGTGCCGTGAAGGACTCCCGGATAGCCGCCCGCGAAGCGCGCCGCGTGACGGCCCGGCCCGGGGCCGGTCCCGCCCGCCTCGACGCCGGTGAGGCCGACGGCGCGATCCTTCAGGAACGCGGAGAAGATGCCGATCGCGTTCGAGCCCCCGCCCACGCACGCGATGATCTCGCGCGGCAGGCGTTTTTCCTCCTTCAGGATCTGGGCGCGGGCCTCGACGCCGATCACCGACTGGAAATCGCGCACCATGGTCGGGTACGGATGCGGCCCGAGAGCGGAGCCGAGCACGTAGAACGTCTCGCGGCTGTCGGCGGACCAGGCGCGCAGGGCCTCGCTCGTCGCGTCCTTGAGCGTGCGCGAGCCGGCGTCGACGGCCACGACCGTCGCGCCCATCATGCGCATGCGCGCCACGTTCGGCGCCTGGCGCGCCATGTCGTCGGTCCCCATGTACACGACGCAGGGAAGCCCCGCGCGCGCGGCCGCCGCGGCGGTGGCCACGCCGTGCTGGCCCGCGCCGGTCTCGGCGATGACGCGCTTCTTGCCCATGCGCCGCGCCAGGAGAATCTGGCCGAC
>JAHFCD010000072.1:626-8341 GCA_023249695.1 Elusimicrobiota bacterium | reverse complement strand
GGAAAGTACGGAGATCTAGGCCGCTATTACCGTGACGAGCTCGCGGGCCAGGGCGTGGACGCCGTCCTGCTCCTTCCGCATTTCGCGACGCTCGACGAAAGCCCTTACGCCCCCGTCAGCCTGTACGCGCTGAACGAGGATCAGATCGACTGGTCCGCGGTGGACGAGGTCCGCGCCGATCCCGCGCTGGCCGCGCGTCTCGTCGCGCCCTCCCAGAGCGTGGATTACGCGGCCCTGCGCGCGCGCGAGGGCGCCGTCGCCCGCGAGGCGTACGCTCGCTTCCTGCAGGAGCCGGCCTCGGCGCGAGCCCGCTCATTCGCCGATTTCGCCGCCGGCAGCGCCGCCTGGCTCGACGAATACGCCGAGTTCATGGCCCTCTCTTCGTTGATCGGCAAGCCCGCCCTGGATTGGACCGCATCGGATGAGCGCGCCGCGCGCGCCGCGCCCGGCTTCGCCGAGCTCGTTTCCGTGCGGCGCTGGTCGCAGTGGCTGGCGCACGGCCAGCTGAAGGCTGCGGTGGGCGAGGTTCACGCCGCGGGCGGCAAGGTGCTCTTCGACATACCGATGTTCCGCGCCAAAA
This sequence comes from Elusimicrobiota bacterium, assembly GCA_023249695.1. Taxonomy (GTDB): domain Bacteria; phylum Elusimicrobiota; class Elusimicrobia; order UBA1565; family UBA9628; genus GWA2-66-18. The sequence goes on along the minus strand of JAHFCD010000072.1, from coordinate 7,761 downwards.
ACGGCGTCGACGCCTGGAAGCGCCCGGGCCTGTTCGCCGACCTGCGCACGCGCAACCCGGGCATCGTCAACGCCTGGGTCCACGAGGACTGGAAGGACCTGGCGCTGTGGCGCTGGTCCGAGCTCAAGAAGGGCGGCTACGCGGCGGCGCTCGACCCTTACCGCTATTGGCTCGACTTCGGCTTCGACGGCGCGCGCGCGGACGCCCTGCACTTCGCCTACAAGTTCGGCAACGGCCAGCTCGCCAGCGGGGACGAGCCCGGCGACGAGTTCGTCTCGGCGATGAGCAAGGTGCTCGACGCGCGCGGCGCGTTCCCGCTCGCCGAGGCCTTCGAGGGCAAGGACGCGGACGCCCGGCGCCTGGGTTTCGTCACGGTCGGCGGCGACTGGAAGAAGGTCTCCTCGCACGACGACGCCCGCAGCCCCGACTTTCTGGGACGGTACTTCGCGGCCCGCCGCGAAGCGTCGTCCGGCGCATCCGCGAAGTTCGTCGCCTACACGCTCGGCGACGAGTGGCGCGATCCGTTCGGCGTGAAGGAGATGCAGGGCGGCGTCTCCCGCTGGCGCTATCGCATCCCGCTGCCTTCCGACGCCGATTACGCGACGCGCGCGCGCGCCGACGCTCGCCCCCAGCTGCGCGCGCTGAAGGCGGCCAAGGACGGCGACGTTTGGAGCGCGGCGGGCTCCGTGCGCGCCGCGTTCGGCGCGGCGGCCGAGGCTTTCGTCAAGCGGGACGGCGGCTCGGTGCAGATATGGGCCGCCAGCATGGACTGGTTTCTCGAGGAGTGGGGCCGGGACACCTTCATCTCCCTGCCGGGCCTGCTCCTCTCGACCGGCCGCTTCGAAGACGCGAAGTCCGTCCTGCGCCGGTTCGCCTCATTCGAGCGCGGCGGCCTGATTCCCAATCGCATCGGCGACGGCGCGAAGCCCGAGTACAACACCGCCGACGCCCCGATGTGGTACGTCCAGGCGGTCAAGTCGTACGCCGAGGCCACGGGCGACTGGGCGTTCGTGTCCGAGTTGACCCCGGTACTGCGCCGGATCATGACCGGCTACGAAAAGGGAGCGTCTTACGAGCGCTACGGAAGACGGAACCGGATCTACATGGACGCCGACGGCCTCGTCGTCACCCCCGCGCAGGCGACCTGGATGGACGCCGATCCCGAGGGCCGGGACCGGCCCGTGACGCCGCGCGACGGCAAGACCGTCGAGATCAACGCGCTGTGGTACGCGAACCTGCGCTTTCTCGCCGCCCTCGAGGCCCGCGCCGGCGACGCCTCGGCCGCGGCCGCGCGCGGCGCGCTCGCCGACAAGGTCAAGGCGAGCTTCAACGAGAAGTTCTGGTTCGTCACCGAGGACAATCGGCGCGCCTGGGGCGAGACCGGCGGGGCCCTGCGCGACGTCGTCGAGGGAGACGCCCACGGCGACGCGATCCGCCCCAACATGCTCTTCGCCGTGAGCCGCGGCGGCGACCTGCTCGATCCCGCGCGCCGCCGCGCCGTCGTGCTGGCGGCCACGCGCGACCTGCTCACCCGCATGGGCCCGCGCACCTTGTCCGACCGCGACGGCGGCTACCAGGCCCGCTACGACACGTCGAAGCCGCCGCTCGAGAAGGACTTGGCCTATCATCAGGGGACGGTCTGGCCCTGGCTGATGGGCGCTTACGCTTCGGCGCTCGCCCAGGTGCGCCGCGACATGGGCTGGGACGAGGCGCGGGCCGGCGCGGAAACGCGCGCCTTGATCACGCCGCTGGTGGAGGCGCTCGTCGGCGTTCCGGAAGGCTCCTTACCCGAGGTGTACGACGGCGGCGCGGCCGATCCCGCGCTGAAGGACTTCTCGCTCGACGATCCCGCGGGCCTGGCTCCGGTGTTCAAGAAAAACGGCCCCGCGCAGAATCCGGGCGGAACCCGCTCCCAGGCCTGGAGCGTCGCCGAGATCCTGCGCCTGCTCGTCCGCTAGCCTCCCGACGGATGAGCCCCATCAACTTCGAGATCCTCGCTTACGACGACACGCCGCTCGGCCCCCTGTGCCTGCGGCGGCGTGAGCTCCTCGCCGAGCCCGGGACCGTCGTCACCGAGGTCTCTCTCAACCACGAGTTCCTGATGAGCAGCTACAACACGGCCTCGGAGCGAGCCTTGGCGAGCGTCGCCTTGGAGATGGTTCCCGGCGACGGCTTGGACGTGCTCGTGGGGGGCCTCGGGCTCGGCTACACGGCGCGCGAGGCCCTCGTCTCGCCGCGCGTCGCGCGCGTGACGGTCGTCGAGTTCCTGCCTCAGGTGATCGGCTGGCTCGACCAAGGCCTCGTGCCGCTCGCCGGCGAGCTCAAGGCCGACGCGCGCCTTTCCGTCGAGAGGGACGACGTTTACCTCCTCCTGTCCGAGCCGCCCGCGCGCGCCCATGATCTCATCCTGATCGACGTGGACCACTCCCCCGAAGACCGCCTCGCCGCGGCCAACGGATCTTTTTACACGGAGGAGGGGCTGAGGCGAGCCCAAGCGCACCTGAAGCCCGGCGGCGTCCTCGGCGTCTGGTCCTACGCCGAAAGCTCGCCTTTCACCGACGCCCTGCGCCGGACCTTTCGGGAAGTGCGCGTCGAGCCCGTGGCGTTCAAGAATAAGTTCGTCGGCGAGGTCCAGACCGACTGGCTGTTCTTCGCGCGGCCTTAGGCCGGGGAGCGATTCAGGGGCACGGACGGTTCAGCAGCAGCCAGTACAGGCCTAATTCTCGGACGGCCGCGGCGAAGTCGACGAAATCGACCGGCTTGCAGACGTAGCTGTTCGCGCCGAGGCTGTAGCTCCGGACGCGGTCGCTCTCCTCGTCGGAGGAGGTGAGCACGACCACGGGCAGGAGCTTCGTGCGCTCGTCGGCCCGGAGGCGCTGCAGGACCTCGAGGCCGTCGATCTTCGGAAGGTGAAGGTCGAGCAGGGTCACCGTCGGCCTCAGCGTTTCCGGCTTGTCCTTCGAGCCGAGGAGATAATCGAGCGCCTCCTGGCCGTCGCGCACGACGACGACGTCGTTGGTGATCTTGCTCTTCTTCAAGGACAGGAGTATCAGCTTCTCGTCGTCCGCGTTGTCCTCGACCAGCAGGATGATTTTCTTCTCGATCATGATTTTCCCTCCCACAGCGTAAAATTGAAGACGGCGCCGCGTTCGACTTCGCCCTCGGCCCAGACCCGGCCCTCGTGCCGCGCGACGATGCGCGAGACGGTGGCGAGCCCGATCCCGGTGCCCTCGAACTCGGCCGACGCGTGCAGGCGCGTGAAGGGCTGAAACAGGCGCTTGGCCATGCTCATATCGAAGCCCGCGCCGTCGTCGCGCACGAAGTAGACCGTCCGCCCGTCCTGCGTCCGCGTGCCGAACTCGATGCGCGCGGTGGGATGCTTGCTCGTGTATTTCCACGCGTTCGCGATCAGGTTGACGAGCGCCAGGCGCAGGAGATCCGGGTCGCCGCGGGCTTTGAGGTCCGGGGCGGCGACGAACTCGACGCGGCGGCCGGGCTCGGCTTTGCGGAGCTCGGCCGCGATATCGGCGGCGAGCGCGCTCAGGTCCACGTCCGCGAGCGTCATCGCGCCGCGCTCGATGCGCGAGAGGTCGAGCAGGTCGTCGATCAGGCGTCCCATTCTTTGGCTGCCGGCGCGGACGCGCTTGAGATAGTCCGTTCCCTCCGCATCGAGCTTGCCGGAGTATTCCGCGAGCAGGATCTGGCTGAAGCCGTCCACCGCGCGCAGCGGCGCGCGCAGGTCGTGGGCCACCGAGTAGCTGAACGTCTCGAGCTCCCGGCTCGCGGCTTCCGCGGCGAGCTTGGCCTCGACCAGCGCCACCTCGGTGCGTTTGCGCTCGGTGATGTCCTTGGCCACGCCGATGTAGCCGAGCAGGCGGCCGTTTCGGTCGCGCAGGACCGACGAGGAGAACAGCGCCGGCGTCAGCCCGCCGTCCTTGGTGTGCAGCATCACCTCGACGTCGTGGACGACCTCGCCCTTCGGCGGCGACTCGAACAACGCGGCGAGCGGACGGCCGATGACGCCGCCGTCGCCCAGGGTGTCGGCGGCGGCGCGATTGGCCGTCTCGATATAGCCTTGCGGGTCGGTCACGACGAGCAGGTCGTACATGTTCTCCAAGACCCCCTCGACGTACTCCTTGGAGACCGTCGTGCGCGCGAGCTCGCCGCTCATGATGTTGAAGCTCTCGGCGAGCTGGCCGAGCTCGTCGCGCGATAGCACCGGGACGGAGACGTCGAACTGACCGGCGCTCACGCGCGCGATGCCCGTCATCATCCCGCGGATCGGCGCCAGCATGCCGCGCACGAGCGCGACGACGAGGCCGAGCGCGAGCGCGCCGATGATGAGGACGATCAGCGAGATCTCGCGGATGATGCCCGACTCCGTCTCCTGGGCGCCGCGCAGCGGCACGGCGAATTTGAGCGTTCCGAGCCGTTCCTGGGGACCTTGCGGGGAATCTCCCGACAGGAGGAAATCCTCCGCGGTGGACGCGGGCGCCGGGGACCAGATCGGCATCGCGACGAGAAGCACCGGCTCGCCGCGCTCGAGAGACGGCTGTACGACCGGGGCTTCCGCCCGCAGGGCCGCGCTCGTGAATTCGTCGACCGGGGTCTTGCCTTTTTCCGTGACGGTCGTGTGCGCGGTGATCCTCCCGCGAGGATCGAGCGCTGCGACGTACACCGCGTCCTTTCGCCGCTGAAGGGTCTGGAGAACCGGAAGCACCTCCGCCTCGCTTCCGGACTTCATGCCCGCGGCCGCGTCCTGCGCCGCGGCGCGCGCGAGCAGGATCGCGGTGCGTTCTTGGCCGCCGATGACGACCTCGTGCACGGCGCGCTGAATCAGGATGAGGACGCTGATCGCGGCGAGGAGGCCCGTCGGCACGAGCAGCGCCAGAAATTTGAATTGGAGCTTCAATGGATCACCTCGACATCCTTGCCGAGGGCCGACGGGTTTATCTTGAGCCCGGTTTTTTGAGCCGACTCGAGGTTGACCGTGAGCGTGGTCCGCTCCTGATAGACGAGCTCCGGAAGGGTCTCGCCGGCGAGCGCCCGGCGCGCGAGCTCGGCCGTCAGGCGTCCCTCCTCCTCGGCGCTGACGGACACCGCCGCCGTGGCGCCCGCGGCGGCGAGGCCGCGGGTCGGGGCGTAGAACGGGATGTCGTTGTCCCAGGAGAACTGCTTGATCGCTTGGAAATTCTCGGGCGTCACCAGGCTGGGATCGGGGGCGAGCCACAAGGCGTCGGCCTTGGCCGTCAGCAGGAGCCGCAGGGCTTCGGGCACCGCGTTCGCTCCGCTCGCGCGCGGCGCGATGATCTCGATGTCGAGCGCCGCGGCGGTGCGCTTCAGGTCCGCGAGATAGCTGTCGGTGTCGCGCGCGTTCGACAGCGCCGCCAAGCGCTTGAGGCCCGGCTGCAGGCGGCGCAGCTCCGTGAGCAGCCTTTTCGGCGCGGGCTTCATGGTCACGAAGACGAACGGTCCGTCGTGCCGCAAGCGCGGCGAGGTTCCCGGCGCCAGGCACGCGATCAAGGTCGCGTTTTCAGGGTAGGTCTGGGCCGCGGCCCCGCCTCCGAAGGCGACGAAGACTCGCGTCCGCGTGCTCGCGGACGGGAGGCGGCCCGGCAGGCGGAGGACCGTGACCTCCCGGCCGAACGTCTTGACGAAGCTGGCGTACGCTGCTTCGTAGGGGCCCTGCGCGGAGGTGATGACGGCCACGACCTCCTGCGCCGCTGATGGAGACGCGCCGATGAGCCCCGCGAGGAGGAGCGCGGCCAGCGGTCCGGCGGCGAAAATGCGGGGCATAGGGAGTGCTCGATTCTAACTGAACCGGGCACCCGCTCCCATTGACGCCGTGTCGCCCTCTCATGACGGGCGTATGCGCCAGCGCCGCGACAATAAATTTACATCGCCGCGGCGGGACCGCGGGCGGCTAGTACCCGGCGAACAGCGCGGCCGGGTTCGGCGCGGCGGGCGGCGGGGCCTGGCTCGGGTCCCGGTTGAGATCGGGGAACGGATAGTGGAACGGATACGGGTTGGGGAAGCGCAGCGGGTACGGCAGATCCCAGGTCGGATGGATGTCGTGGCGCGTGATCGCCTTGAACGCGCCGTTGGGCGAGCAAAGCAGGGCGGGATTGTCCGTGATTCCGGCCGAGGCCTTCAGGCAGTCGATCGGGCTGCCGTCCGTCGCCCCCGAGCAGAGGAGGGCCGGGTACTGCGTCAGCCCCTTGGCCGCGATGAAGCAGTCGACCGGCGCCGTGGAGCTCGCTCCCGCGCACAGCAAGGCGGGATAGTCGGTGAGGCCCTTGGCCGCGGCGAAGCAGGCGACGGGCGCGTCCGAGGCGGCCCCCGCGCACAGCAGGGCGGGGAAGCTCGTCACGCCTTTCGCCGCGGCGAAGCAGGCGAGCGGCGCGTTCGTCTCGGCGCCGGAGCACAGCAGGGCCGGGTAGTCCGTCACGCTCTTCGCGGCGGCGAAGCAGGCCGCCGGGGCGTTCGACTTCGCGCGCGCGCACAGCAGCGCGGGAAAGCTCGTCAGGTTCTTCGCGGCCTTCCAGCAGTCCACCGGCGCGTTCGATTGTGCTCCGGAGCAGAGCAAGGCGGGGTAGTCGGTGAGGCTCTTGGCGGCGGGGAAGCAGACGGCGGGCGCGGTCGTCGCGGCGCCGGCGCACAGCAGGGGCGGGTAGCTCGTCAGGGGCTTGGCCGCCGCGTAGCAATCGACGGGGCCGGGGGCGGCGTGCGCGGCCGGCGACAGCAGGGCGACGATGACGATGAAAGTTTTCATCCTTATCTTCCTCCGCGAGTCCACGCCAACTGAGCCGAGTATACAGATTTCCTCTGCGCGGAATGCTTCCGAAAAGCAAGGAATTATCCTCTTTTTTCCATCGGTGGAAATCGGGGGATAAGTCCCTCCGGAACGAATGATAGAATGACGCATGCGCTCCTGGGTTTGCACGATCGCTCTTGCCGGCCTCGCGTCATTCTCCTCGGCGGCTGAGCCCGCGGCGCTGTTCGACTCTCACGGCTGCCGGTCCTGCCACAAAATCGGCGCGCGCGGGGGGAACTCCGGCCCGGACCTGACGCTAGTCGGCCATCGCCGTCCCCGCGCTTGGCTCGAGAAGTGGCTCTCAAGCCCGCGCGCGTTCAA
>JAHFCD010000072.1:0-616 GCA_023249695.1 Elusimicrobiota bacterium | reverse complement strand
CACGACACGAGGATGCCCGAGCAGGGCCTCGGCGCTTCGGACCTCGTCGCGTTGGCCGCCTTTTTATCGGAGCAGAAGGGCCAGGCGTGGGGAAACGCGCGTCCGTGGCTCGGACTTGGCGACAGCCTGATCGACGGCCGCAAGGTTTATGTCCGGGCCGGCTGCGTCGCCTGCCACGGCCCGTCCGGCCGCGGCGGCCACCCGAACCCGGGCGGACGCGGCGGCTGGATTCCGCCCCTGTCTCCGCTGATGGCCACCTATAAGAAAGACGAGCTCGTCTCCAAGCTGAAGCGCGGCGCGAAGGCGGACTCCGATCCCGGCCGGACGGCCGAGGTCGACATGCCCGCCTGGGACGGCGTCCTGAGCGAGCCGGAGCTGAGCGCGCTCGCCGATTATCTTCTGACTCTCGCCAAGCCCGGGCCCAAGGACGGAAATCCCAAGGACGACTTCTAAAAAACATGAGCGACCTCCACGAGTGGCTGAGCCTGATCCTGCGCTGGACCCACGCGATCACCGGGATCATGTGGATCGGCCAGACGTATCTGTTCAACTGGATGGAGAAGGCGTTCGAGCCGCCCCGCGACGCGGCCGCGAAGCCGAACATCTCAGGCGAACT